>JAVWBH010000052.1:0-4992 GCA_036649595.1 Bacteroidales bacterium | reverse complement strand
CAGGCTTATTGCCGGATCATAATCGAACCGGGTAAATAAGATGAGCGAATCGGGTGTAAATCCGGTAAGAAAGGAAAGGAATATCTTTTCGGTTAACAGATCAGTCCGTGTGTTTTCTAATAAATTGACCGATTCATTATGATTGATCCGGGCTCTGTTAAGGTCTGATACTAACAGGCGTTCATGGCGGAACAATGCCTCTTGCAGGCGTAAAGTCGTAAAAGTACGTAAGGTATCCTGAATACTGTTTTCAAGTATTTTTTCTTTTTGGCAGATTGTCAGATAGCAACGTGCCGTTTCATAAATCAGTTCGTCTCGTCCGATTTTCTGATTGGTTATGGCCAGCTTACACAGGTTTTTTGATTGGCGCACAGCCCGGATAATTGAAAAATCAATCAGTGGTTGAGAAATACTGAGTCCTCCGTTTTGTTGCCATTTAGTACCCATCTTAATGCCCCTGACCTCATTTGTCGGATTGTTGATATCAAATTGTCCGATGGGCAAGATGGACGTTGCTACTACCGGATTATATCGGTAATTATAACTCAGTGAGATTTCCGGCCACCAACGCGCTTTTATTTCCTGTAAGGAAAGGTTTTCCTGTTTTTCTTGTAAACGCAATATTTCCAATGACGGTTTGTGACGGATTGATGCGCGAATGGCTTCGTCCAGAGATAATTTTGTTTGTGAACTTAAAAAAGGAGATATGGCGGATAACAATAGAATTAGCAAATATCGGTACATGGCAATACGTTTTTTAATTACGAAATACAGATGCGGGCTCAACGCCTTTTAGGCGCAGCAGTGCGAAAAACATGCCTCCTATCGAGATAACCGAGGTAATTACAAAAATACCCGCTACTTCATACCATTTATAGGTAATCAGTAGCCCCGTGCTTATCACTGCCACCCTGAAAACCTCCAGTAAGATCCATGCGAGGATAAATCCGGTTATGGCAAAAAATAATGCCTGACAAAACAATAGACGCGTCAGATAACCGAAGTTTGCGCCGATCGCTTTCATGGTACCGTAGTCTTTTAACCGGTCGAGTACAGAGGAGTACATCGTTAATCCGATAATCAGAATACCGGTTAATAAGGCAAATAAGATCATCGTTCCCGTGCTGGATGCAATTCCGCTGGCACCCAGTATCTCGCGGATGCTTGAGATTGCCAGGTCTTTCTTTTTCCATGCCCGTAAATGCGGAAACCGGCTGTTGATGTCTCTGATTACCTGATCCGGATATTCTGTATGAATCAAGACAGCCTGAATGGCGGATGATGGGATGTTTCCGTAAAACCGGGCCCGGTCAATTGTCGTATATACCTGGGCGGATCCGAATCCCCGCACATTGCGTGTTCGCATGGCAACAAACGCCTCTTTCCCGTTAATCTCAAAACGGGTACCCGGCACCATTGTTTTGCCAAAGCTCTTATCATCAAACAGATCTGTGGTTACCGCTCCGTCAAGAAGCAAATCTTCGCGCGTCCCATCGATTATTTTACGTGAGTCGGGTCCGATCATAAATAGCGGAGGTTCACTTCCCACCAGTAAGATATTAACCGTATTCCCGTTTTCTGTTGTAGCTGTCGCTCCTCCGATAACCAGGGGGGAGGCCTGGCTGACACCCGGAATGCTTTTTATTTCAGAGAGAACACGAATATCGATTTTCCCGATTTGGTTTACATCTTTGGTCGGTTTGTCAATAACCCATACGTCTGCCGTGCTGTTATTTACAAGAGAAGACATCAGGCTGGTAAGAAACATAAAAACACCCAGTTGCTGTCCGATCAGAAACGTGCTGATCAGAATACCTGCTATGATACCGATGCTTTTTGTCCGGTCATAGCGAATGAAGCGCATGGCTGTCAGGAAGGTCTGTATCATGGATTTTGTTTTATCCGGATGGAACATTCAACCTTCGAGTTAGGCAATAAAGGGAGGGGATGGTCGGGCATGATTTTTACTTCGACAACCCTGCGGTCTTCTGCTTCGCCGGCTTTCTCGTAAAAGAGTGATTTCTTTTTCAGATATCGGCCGGTAAAAATAACTTTGCCCGTGCCTAACGTATCAATTCCGCCGCTGGAAAAGAGCAGGGCTTTCTGGCCGGTTTGTACCAGGTGTGCAAACAATTCGTCAATTTCGCAGGTGGCAATATAACGGCTGTCGGGCTGAAATTGGCCGACGGTGGCTCCTTCCTGAACATATTCTCCGGGATGAACCGTCAATTCAAGTAATATCCCTGAGTCGGGGGCGGTGAGACAACGTTTATGGAGGTTTGCTTCTTTGAGTGACAGCGTTTTTTTCGCTTCGGTCAATTTGCTGATCTCACTTTTTAGCTCTTGTCGTACCTGATCGAGGGTAGCTTTTTGCACCAGTAAATCAGCTTTCGCATTATCACGCTCTTGCCCGGTCCCGGCACCTTCGTCAAAAAGCCGTTGAATCCGGTCGAACTCTTCTTGTTTGTAATCAGTTTTAGCTTGTTCTTCTTTTATCCGGGCTTTTTTTGCCTCGATAACAGCTTCCTGCGTATGAATGGTGGCATTTGCTATCGCTACGTCGGGTTGTTCGGTCTGACTGTCCAAACATAGTATGGGTGCACCTTTTGACAATGAATCATTATCAGCGGCCAGAACTTCCTGTACTACGCCGGATGATTGCATAGCAAGCTGAATTATCTCTTTTTCCGGAATTATTTTTCCGATGCCCCAAACAGATGTTATTTCAGTAGCGACTGGCAGTGCGGGCTCACTTTTTTTTCGGCAACCAAAAAGAAAGAGGACCGAAATAAGTAAAAAGACGGTTTTCATAGGCTGTTTGTTGATTATTCAAAAGGATGATCAGACAGATAACCGTTGTCCAGATAGAGAATCCGGTCGGCGTAGGGTATGAGCCTGTTATCATGGGTAACTACCACCACACATTTACCTCCCGATGCCAGATTGCGTAGTTCTTGCATTACCATTTCTCCGCTGGCTTTATCAAGAGCACCTGTCGGTTCATCGCACAGCATCAGGGGCGGATTGGTAACAAAGGCCCGGGCAATTGCTATTCGCTGTTGTTCACCTCCGCTCATTTGTCGGGGTAAACTGTCTTTTCGATGTTCCATATGAACCCGTATTAAAGAAGCGAGAGCCTTTTCACGGCAAACTGTTTTTTTCTCTTTTTGCAGTTCTAAAGGAAAGGCTACATTCTCAATTCCGGTCAGAGGAGACAATAAATTATAATTCTGAAAAATAAACCCGATCTGATTGAGCCGCAGGTGAGCTAATTCTTCTTCACGCATCGCTGTTGTCAGCTGTCCGTTGATGCGTATTTCTCCCATTGTCGGATAAATAATACATCCGATCAGCGACAGGAGTGTCGTTTTACCCGAACCGGACGGCCCCATCAATAAGACCAACTCGTTTTTATATAAGTTGAGCGTTACCGGTTGAAGTACAGTCAATACCGTATCTCCCGATATATATTGTTTGCCGGCTCCTTTTAATTCAACAATCCGCTCGTCCATAATCCATAAGATAGTATTAGGGAAACACGGGCATGCATCAAATGTTCGTTTTTTCGCAACCGTTTGCAGAGAATTTTTAATGCTCTTTTGGTTGTTCTTTTCGTTTTTTTTACCACAACGTGTATTTTTGGTTATACATCTTTAATTAATGGATAAAATATGAAAACACGATTGCTATATTTATCATTCCTGGCTCTCAGTATAGTCGGCTGTCAGAATAAACCGGCACAGAAAGAAGAGCATACCCCGGTTGCCGCTGTTACTTCCCAGCGGGTAGCTCCTTATGTCAAAAATGCTGTTACTTATGAAGTAAACATCCGTCAGTATACGCCGGAAGGGACCTTTGCGGCTTTTACGAAACAATTGCCACGGCTGAAAGACCTGGGGGTGGATATTCTTTGGATCATGCCGATACAACCTATTTCCGAAAAAAACAGAAAAGGTACGCTCGGAAGTTATTATTCTATTCAGGATTACCGTAAAATAAATCCAGAATATGGTACAATGGCTGATTTCAAGGCGATGGTAGATGAAGCTCACCGGTTGGGTTTCAAAGTAATTCTGGATTGGGTAGCGAATCATACCGGCTGGGATAATGAGTTGATAGAGCAGCATCCCGACTGGTATACGCACGAAAATGGAAAGATTGTTTCTCCGGTGGCAGACTGGGCGGATGTGGCCGATCTGAATTATGAGAATAAAGATATGCGCCGTTATATGATTGAATCTCTTCGGTTTTGGGTAGAAGAAACCGGCCTCGATGGATTCCGATGTGATATGGCTGCTATGGTGCCTACCGATTTTTGGGAAGAAGCCCGCGTATCGCTCGATTCGATAAAACCGATGTATATGCTTGCTGAGGCATGGGAGCCCGAATTGTCTGAAAAAGCCTTTGACGCCGTATATGGCTGGGATCTGATGCATACGATGAATGCCATTGCCAAAGGTGAAAAAGATGCTTCTGTATTACCGGCATATTTTCAGAAGAATGATTCGTTATATCAAAGACATGCTTTTGTCATGAATTTTCTGACTAATCATGATGAAAACTCCTGGGCAGGCACTACGGAAGAGCGTTACGACTCATTGGAAAAGGCTTTTGCCGTTCTTACCTATACCATTCCGGGTATCCCGATGATTTACAGCGGCCAGGAGGTGGGTAATGATCATCGGCTGTCGTTTTTCGAGAAAGATTCTATTAACTGGACCGACCGGAAAGGGCTTTCTGCTTTCTATACACTCCTCAACCGGCTGAAGAAGAAGCACCCGGCTTTGGATGGAGGGGAGCAGGGCGGTTCAATGCAAATTCTTAAAACGAATAACGATAAACAAATATTCTCTTATCGGAGGGAAAAAGGAGATGATGAGGTAGTTGTGATCCTCAATCTTTCGCGTCAGCCGGCCCGCTTTTTATATGAGCGCCCGTTGATCGGGAGATGGAAAAATGCCTTTACGGGTACTCCGGTATCCGTGACTGACC
>JAVWBH010000051.1:0-12018 GCA_036649595.1 Bacteroidales bacterium | reverse complement strand
TCTTTGAAGTACAAACTTCTGGATATGGAGAACCACGAAGAGTTAGCTCAGGGTGGCGTTGAAAAAATCGGTTTGGAAGGTTCATTCCTTAAATTCACAAAACCAAACGGTGAAAAAGTTCTTCTTGAGCATGCTATGCCGGAACACCAGACAGCTATCGAATTCGTTCTTGACGTATTGGCAAGCGAAGAGCACGGAGCTGTTAAATCATTGGATGAAATCGACGCGGTAGGTCACCGTGTGGTTCATGGAGGCGAAAAATTCAGCGAGAGCGTATTGATTACTGACGAAGTGATGAACAAAATCGTTGAGTGTATTGATGTAGCTCCTCTTCACAACCCACCAAACATCGCGGGTATCAAAGCGATCGAAGAGCTTATCCCTGGCAAACCTCAGGTTGCTGTGTTTGATACTGCTTTCCATCAGTCTATGCCGGCTGAAGCTTATATGTATGCGCTTCCTTACGAAATGTATGAGAAATATGGCGTACGTCGTTATGGTTTCCACGGGACAAGCCATCGTTACGTTTCTCAACGTGCATGTGACTTCTTGGGTGTAAACTATGCCGATCAGAAAATCATCACTTGCCATATCGGTAACGGAGCTTCTGTAACTGCTATCAAAAATGGTAAATCAATCGATACTTCAATGGGATTCACTCCGACTGAAGGTTTGATGATGGGTACACGTTCAGGAGATGTTGATCCGGGTGCTCTTTCTTTCATTATGGAAAAAGAAGGTCTGGATGCAAAAGGTCTTTCTGATCTGGTAAACAAAAAAAGCGGTGTATTGGGTATCTCTCAGAACTCATCAGATATGCGTCCGATCGAAGATGGCGTAAAACATGGTGACGAGCGCTCAATCCTGACAATGAAAATGTACGATTATCGTATTAAGAAATATGTAGGTGCTTATGCAGCCGCTATGGGCGGTGTGGATATCATCGTATTTACAGGTGGTGTTGGTGAAAACCAATGTCCTACCCGTGAGGAAGTTTGTAAAGGTCTTGAATTCATGGGTATTGAATTCGATGCTGAAAAGAACGACGGCCTTCGCGGTAAAGAAGCAATTATCAGCACGCCTTCTTCTCGTGTGAAAGTAGTGGTTATCCCTACCGACGAAGAATCAATGATCGCTTCTGATACAAAACAGATTGTAGCTGCTCTGTAAATTTTTTTCGTACCTACTGGTCATTAATAATAAAACTACAAGCCATAAAGCCGCTTTCCCTCGGGAAAGCGGCTTTTGTGTTTCTGTGAAATCCGGTTTGCTTATTTGCCGGAGATATTTAAGAATAGATCTTTTTAATAAACTCCGAAGGAGAGGATCCATACTGTTTCTGAAAGCAGCTTGAGAAATAGGCCGGGGAGGAAAATCCTACCTGAAGTGCCTGCCTGCAGCAGTTGTACTGCCTTTTTTAAGCGTGCTACCCGGATAAAGTCGACCGGAGAGAGATCGGATACTCCTTTGACTTTTCGGTATAAGCTGGAGTTACTCATTCCCATTTCGGAAGCAATCATTTCTACTGTTAATTCGCTCTTATGTAGGTTCTCGCTGATGTAATTATTGAGCTTTTGTAAAAATAATTCATCCATCGGCGAAATAGCCAATGTACTTACCGGAACAAACGGCTTTTCATAATATGACTTATATGTAAGCTTTCTGTTATTTAGCAGATTGGCAATCTGAGCTTTTAAAATTTCGACAGAGAAAGGTTTCTCAAGATAAGCATCGGCCCCATTGTTCAGTCCTTTTAGCCGTGAGCCGACATTGTGCAACGCCGTTAGTAAGATAAACGGAATGTGGCTGAACTGGATGTTATTTTTTACCTCATTGCATAAGTCGAAACCGTCCATTACGGGCATCATCACATCGCTTATAATCAATATGATGTTGTTGCTTTTTAAGATATCAACAGCTTCGCGGCCGTTTTCGGCTTCCAGTATCTGATACTCAGATGCCAGCTCGCCTGCAATGAATTGGCGCATCTCTCTTTGGTCTTCAACAATTAAGATTGCCGGTTTATTCTCGGCTGGTGGCGACGTGACTATTTCGTCGGGATTCGCTCCGATACAATAATCAGTATCTTCAATACAAAAATCACCCTGTTCTACCGGAATTTCAAATAAGAATCGGTTTAGTCCGTTGTCGGTACATCCGTATCGGAGTGTGCCGTTATGTGCGTCGGTCAGAGATCGGGCTAATGACAGGCCAATCCCACTGCCCGGCATATTCGATGTCTCCTTGGCCCGGTAGAAAGGTTTGAATATCTCTTCCCGCTCATTTTCAGGAATCACGATACCATCGTTCGTAACTTCAATAGTCAGCATTTTCACATTGCCGGATGCGATCTTAACTACCATGTTTACCTGCTTCTCAGAATATTTCAATGCGTTCGAAAGCAAGTTTGTAATGATTTTCGCATATGCCTCCCGGTCAATATATGCAAAAATATTATCGGCGGGATAGCTCACATCCAGGGCTTTATTCTCGCGGACGAATTCAGTCAGGAACGGTTGGATTAAAGAATCGGTCCACAGTCGGATATCTGTTTTTATAAAGCTCAGATGAAATCCTTTATCGGCCGTTTTCTGAAAGTCAAGAAGCTGATTACTCAGGTTTAACAGTCGTTGCGTGTTCCGGTCTATAATATCCAGGTTCTTCAGAACAGACGGGTTAATCTGCTCTTTCGACTGGAAAATTACTTCGAGCGGCGCCTTTATAAGAGACAGCGGCGTTCTGATTTCATGTGTGATAAACGTAAAGAACTGGATTTTGGCATTATAAAGTTCTTTCTCTTTCTCAATTTCAAACAGGCTCTGTTTATGAGTATGCTCTTCTTCCAGCTTTCGTTTTTGGCGGCGGTAAAAGAAAAGAATACCGTAAAGGATCAGGATAAAATAAAAGGCATATGCATAATTCGAAGCCCAGAAAGGCGGCGAGATGATAATTTCAAGTCTCTTCTCATTGGGTTGCCATACACCGCTGCTATTGGTAGATTTAACCCGGAATGTATATTTGCCCGGCGATAAAGAAGCAAAGGTCACCTCTTTGTTTATACCGCTATTAATCCACTCTTTATCCACTCCGTCGAGCTTGTAGGCGTACTGGATGCCGTTTGGGGCAGTATAGCTTAATGCGATATATGAGAGGGTCAGCGGAAACATGTCATAGGATATTTTTAGCTGTTCGGACGAATCAACCACTACCCGCGACCCGTATTTATCCGCTTTATCCTGTGGTAATTTGATCCGGGTGATGTATATCGGCGGAATAAACGTATCTACTTTGAACTCCAGCGGATTGAAAGAGATCATTCCGTCAATGGTGCCCATGTAAATTGTGCCGTTATCCGCCTGATAAGAGGAACAATAGTTGAACTGGGTTTCATGGAGCCCGTCTGTGTTGTTATAGGTATGAATCGAATGATCTTCCGGATTGAATTTTACCAGGCCGTTGGCTGTTGATATCCAGAGAAAATGTTCGCTGTCTTCTACGATCCGGAATGTGATATTACCGGGAAATCCGTTTTTGGATGAATAATGTTCGAATATATTTTTCTCTTCATTATAACGTGAAATGCCATTTGTCGTAGTGATCCAGATTTGTTTTTTCGAATCTTCAAATACCGAAGTGACGTTATTGGAGACCGGACCCGTTTCCGGCTTTTCTTCCGATACCTGAAATAAAATCGTTTCTTCGGGCCGGGTGTGAGTGGCTGGTATATGTTTATATAATCCGTTTAATGTGGCCACCCATAAATTACCCGCCTTATCTTCATAAATCTGCCGGACCATGTTGTCTCTGGCGATCCAATGTGAAAAGCGTTGTTCTTTTTTATCATATTTGTTTACGCCGCCGGATGTTCCGATCAGCATATCCCCGCTTTTCGTTTTATGAAAACAAAGGATGAAATCAGAAATGAGCCCGTTCTGTGTACTGGCCTTGGTATATCGTCCGATAATTTTACCCGAAGGGATATCGAGCAGATCAATCCCTTTATTAAATGTGCCTACCCACAACGTATCGCCGTCTGCATATAAGCCGTGAATGTTTGATGCTGAAAGTTTATGATCTGTATTATGGACAGAGTAATTTATCATGGAGTTATCTTTCCGTGAAAAACGATTGATGCCATTGTCTTCCGTGCCTAACCACAAATTGCCGTACTGGTCCGGGCAGATTTCGCGAACCGTATTCCCCAGCATGCCTGAATGGGTTTTTCCGCCGATATAATAACGGAAAGGGGTATAAATAGCCGGCAGGTAGTTGACCCCTCCGAAAAAAGACCCGATCCAGATCCCCCCTTCCCGGTCTTTGGTTAAGGAATAAGTAGCATTATCTCCGAGGGAATATTCATTTGTTAATGATTTTCGGATATTGGTGTAGGTCTGATCCAGCAGGTTGTAGATATAAATTCCTGATTCGGAAGCGATATAGTATAACGTATTGGTATAAGGCATGATCGAACGGACGTAGATATCGGGTATAATTGTTTCGATCCGATTACTTTCCGTATAATACATTTTTAAACCTTTATCCGTGCCCACCATGGTGCCTGCCTGCGGCACCTCTTGTATAAACTGAATATACATCAGGATATCCCTTTCCGGATCGCTGATCACCGGGGTTCGGATAAAGTTGTCGGTATTCGGATTATATTCATACAGAGCCAGGACATCTGCAAATACAGGTATTCCTTCTTCAGTCATTGTCATTGTGACCGACCGGAAGCCATACTCCTCGGCGTCATAGGTCTGATAAGCTTTCGTATTGAGGTTGTATTTTATGATCTTATTGTTTTCCCGAAACCAGAGGTTCTGTTTCTTGTCCTCTTTTACCTGATTGAAATAGACAGGCCGGGAGTTTCCCTCCAATATGAAAGGGACGAATTCTCCGGTATTATAATCATAATAACAAGTTCCTTTTGACGTACAGATCCAAATCTTGCCGGTGCTGTCTTCATACAGATGAATGATGTGATCGCCCGGAAGCCTCTTTTCGGGTGCCAGTTCAGACTGGCTGGTAAAGGTGGTAAAAGAGTGTCCGTCGAAACGGTTTAATCCATTCTCTGTTCCGAACCAGAGAAAACCTCTCTGATCTTGTAAAGAGCAGTAAACGGTATTATGGGATAGGCCGTTTTTGTTGGTATAATGTCTGAAGTAAAAATTATTTGCCGGTTTTATATGGGCGCAAAGAGGGAGTATCCCTAACAGGCAGATAAGAAAAAACAGCGATTTCTTCATGGTATGAATTCTAATAAAATGATTGCAGGGGTAAAGATATAATAATCTTCAATGAAAAAAACGGTGAATAAAAAGAGAAAATATGTTCAAAAGTATACGATTATGGCCCTTGCACCAATTTTTATACTATTTGAATAATTATTTATCATAAATGGAGGTTAAAAAATCTTCCTTTAGTTCATCATTATTAATTCCGGGCGGAATCCGGTTTTAAGAGATGCTTATTGCAGGAACTGAAGCCTCATATGATCTCCTTTCGAAATTTTAGTTATAAACATATACAAACATACCCCAATGAGACAGTGTATTTATTTGTTCGTTGTATTCTTAATCGGTTTGTCGGCGTGTAAAAACGGAAAAACAAAACCGGCCGATACCGATATCCAGACATCCGGCTTGACCGCAAGTGAGCTTTTTTTAGAGTTGCCCGATTATTGCCCGACCCCCGACGGAATGGCAATTGCTCCGAACGGAGATTTGGTAGTGGCTTGCCCTAATTTTGCGGATTACTCAAAACCGGCATGTATTATTCGAATCACCAAAGACGGTAAAGTATCAAAATGGGTGGATGTACCGGTATTGGCAGAGACCGGCTGGGCGGCGCCGATGGGAATTGCGTTCAATGAAGCAGGTGATCTTTTTATCTGCGATAACCAGGGTTGGAGCGGAGCGGAGAAAGCCCGGTCGAAAGGACGTATCCTAAGACTTCGTTTTGATCAGGATCAGCTGGTAGAAACAATTGAAGTAGCAACCGGTTTAGAACATCCGAACGGCATCCGGATTAAAGATGGCCAATTGTATGTTACTCAAAGCTCCCTGCCGCGTATTGAGCATCCTTCCGGACTTTTGGTAAGCGGAGTATATCGCTTTAATATGGACGACCGCAATATACAGGTCACCAATACACTCGAAGACAAAAATCTCCTTTTAACGGTTTTGACCAATAACCTGGATGTACAATACGGATTGGACGGAATTGTCTTTAATAAGGCAGGAGAGCTGTTTGTAGGAAATTTCGGCGACGGAACAATACATAAAATTACGATGGATGAATCGGGTAATGTGATAAGCAACGATATCTGGGCTTCAGATCTGGCTCAATTACGTACGACCGACGGGATCTGTATTGATGATAACGATAATATCTGGGTAGCCGACTTTTCTGAAAATGCAGTTGCCTGCATAGATAAAAACGGAAAAATAAGAAGGGTTGCCCAAAGCCCTGACTGTGATGGGAGCGAAGGCGGACTGGATCAACCCGGCGAACCAATCGTATGGAACGGACAAGTTATTGTTTCTTGTTTTGATATTGTGACAGGTCCGGATAAGGTAAATACAGGACACGATGCTCCGTTTACGTTGGCAAAACTTCCCTTGAATTAAAAAAAACAAAGAGAAAACCTGATTATAAATCTGATATTAAATAGGATAAACACCATGAAATATTATTTGTCAACATTTGCAGGCGCTGCCATCTGCGGCGGATTTGCCTTCGGAATATGGCCGGAATTGTGGAAAACCTACGGCTTAATAGGCGGGTGGGGTGCTGCGGCACTCATTATAGGAATTATGTGGTTGATCAGGTTCATGCATAACAAAGATGAATTATAGGAATTATGTGGTATATGAATCATTACAACGGAATGATTCGGAATCCGCAAGGAAAGATATGGCTCGATCAGGGATGGTGTATCGGTTCGGCCGGGATCGCATGGGGAATTGTCCGCTTTCAGGGTGATTTATCAGCGTTTTTCGGAGCGGTTCCGACATTGATCTGCTGTCTGATAGGCGGTACAATGGCCGGAATTGCGGTAGCGGAGATCCGGTCGAATGAAATCAAAGAGGTAAAAGAATCGGAGGTAAAGGAATTGAGGGTAAAAGAATTGAAGAAGGAGGTAAAGGCATGAGTGAGTGGTTACAAACATACAATGAGATGTGGGGCATGTATCATGCCGGCATCATTACCAGCATATTCGGATCTTTTGCGGTAGCATTTACGGTATTGCTATGTTGGCCCAAATTGGTCGCCGATTTTGGCGCAAAAGGCGGATTCATAGCAGCTGCTCTGATTATCGGTACTTTCTGGATCGTAAATCATAAACTTCCGGGATTCGGATTCTCTACCGGATTGCATACCGATCCGCAGGGGTTGCCAATGCAATTCAGTCTGATCCATCAGGGTAACCGCGGATCAGCACCGTGGGTCGATATGGGATGGGCAATCGCAATCGCTTTTGTAGTATCCGACCTTCTGTCTGCACCTTCCGGTAAACGCTATATTTTGATAAAAGAAGCATTCCCCCGTTGGATTGTGATTATTCTGGGTGGAATTGTCGGAGGAGCATTAGTCGGATTAACAGGATATACAAACGCTATATTATAAGATAAAAAAAGAACCATGTCAAAATATATTATTGCCCATGATTTAGGAACCAGCGGAAATAAGGCTACTCTCTTCAGTGAGGATGGTAGGCTGATTGCTTCGAAGGTTGCCACCTATGAAACGGTTTATCAATCAGGAAACAGAGCTGAGCAAAACCCCCACGATTGGTGGAATGCGATTGTCAGCACTACCCGCGAATTATTACAGATCGTACCTGCCGGCCAGATTGCCGGAATCGCGTTAAGCGGTCAGATGATGGGATGTCTGTGTGTAGATAAAAACGGAATTCCGCTACGCCCACATCTGTTATACTGTGATCAGCGCTCTACGCAGGAGGAGATGTTGCTGTCGGAACGCATTGATCCGAAAAGATTTTACGCGATCACGGGACACCGGATCAGTGCTTCTTACTCTATCGAGAAACTGATGTGGATCAAAAAACATGAACCGGAAATCTTTGCCCGACCGACCCTTCGGATGCTTCCGGTACGAATGCGTATGACCTGAATAAGTGGCAATGGAGTGAGGAAATCATAGAGGCTTCGGAACTCGATTTATCGCTTTTTCCGGATGTGCGCCCTTCAATAGATGTGATTGGCGAAATCACCCCGACGGCAGCCCAGGCTACCGGTTTGCGTGTTGGCACCCCGGTTATTTGCGGAGGTGGCGATGGCAGCTGTGCCGGAGTGGGAGTAGGGTGTATTGCACCCGGGTCATCTTATAATTATTTAGGATCCTCTTCGTGGGTTGCCCTAACCGTAGAGAAACCGATAATCGACGATCAGCGCCGGACCATGAACTGGGCGCACGTAGTACCGGGATTACTCCACCCTTCGGGAACCATGCAAACAGCGGGGGCTTCTTACAACTGGATGGTTAATCAGCTCTGTAAGCATGAACGGTATCAGGCAAAAATACAGGAACAAAATGTTTTCGACCTGATTGATGATCTGATCCGCGAATCTCCTATCGGATCCAATAAACTGTTGTTCCTTCCGTATATGTTGGGCGAACGTACTCCGCGCTGGAATGTCGATGCCAAGGGAGCTTTTGTCGGGCTCACGGTGGGGCACAAGCAGAGTGACATGGTGCGTGCGGTAATGGAGGGGATAACGCTCAACCTCGGTTATATCGTAGATATCTTCCGAGCGCATGTACCGATAAATCAGATGACCGTAATTGGCGGAGGAGCAAAGAATAAAATATGGCAGCAGATGATGGCCGATATCTACCAGGCGGAGATAAAGATCCCGAACTACCTGGAAGAAGCCACTTCAATGGGGGCGGCCGTACTTGCCGGAATCGGATGTGGCATTTTTCAGGATTTCAAGGTGATCGACCGCTTTGTTGAGATCCGCGACACAATTACTCCGATCCCGGAGAATGTCGAAAAATATAAAAAGCTGATGCCCGTATTTGATCAAACCTATCATGCGTTAAACGGGATATACGACGATTTAGCAAAACTCAAATTATAAAATGATATACAAATGAAATCGCCATAACTCACCAAAAGATGAGATACCCTGCATAGGGTATATAAATGGCGCATTTGACTTTAATGTAAAAAATTAAATTAGATACAAATGAAATCGCCATAACTCACCTAAAGATGAGATACTCTGAATAGGGTGTATAAATGGCGCATTTGACTTTAATGTAAAAAATTAAATGATATACAAATGAAAAGCATAGTTGTAACAAAACCCGGAGAGATTGAGATCCGCGAAATTTCAATACCGGCTATTTCTCCCTATCAGGCTCTTGTAAAGACCGAAATGATGGCCTTTTGTAATGCGACAGACAGCAAACTCATTTCCGGAAAATTTCCCGGACAGAGCGATTATCCGATGGCGCTGGGTCATGAAAACGTAGGGATCGTGGTAGAAGTGGGCGATAAGGTGAAGAATTTTAAAATCGGTGATCGTGTAATCGGAGGGTTGATCTCTTCATTTCCAGAAGCCGGGCTACATAGTGCATGGGGCGGTTTCAGCGAATATGTGGTAGTGAATGATTTCGAAGTATTGAAATCAGAAGGACTGGCTACACCCGAGGCCGGTTGTTGGGATAGCTTTGAAATTCAGAATAGTATATCTAAAGAGATTGCTCCTGAAGAGGGGGTGATATCATGTACCTGGCGCGAAATACTGGGATCTTTCAAAGATTTTAATCTTTCCCCGGGGAAAAAAGTACTCGTGTTCGGCGCCGGACCGGTCGGCCTGAGTTTTGTGAAATTAGGAAAACTGTTCGGTCTCGGGCAGATCGATATCGTAGATCGGCTACCGGTTAAGCTGGAAATTGCCCGGGAGATGGGTGCCGACCATACCTATACGCCCGAAGAGGTAGAAACACCTGATTTCATTGCTAAAACAAACCGTTCTTATGACACGGTTATTGATGCGGTGGGACTCGAATCAATTGTTAATGCCGGTTTGGCATTGGTTAAGATGGGGGGCGATGTTTGTATCTATGGGGTGATGACGAAAAGTCCGCAGTTAGATCTTTCTAAAGCACCATACAATTTTGACCTGCATGTGCATCAATGGCCTACCCGGTCGGAAGAGAAAGCCGCAATGGAAACGCTGACCCAATGGATTTCGGAAGGAAAATTATCTGCCTCAGAATTTATTTCCCATCGATTTAAAATTGATCAGATACAAGATGCTTTTGAAGCAATAAAAAGAAATGAAGTAATAAAAGCCGTATTAACATTTTAATAAGATAAACATAATGGAAACTACAATAAAAAATATCTCAGTGAATCAACTCGCAGGAATGATCGATCATACTTTTCTGAAACCATTTGGGACTACCCGTGAAATAGAAAAATTATGTATGGAAGCCCGAAAATACGGATTTGCCATGGTTGCGATTAATCCGGCAGAGGTGACTGCGTGTGCCGAATTACTGAAAGGCTCGCCGGTACGTGTCGGAGCTGCCATCGGATTTCCGCTGGGACAAACAACGAGCGAATGTAAATCGTTTGAGATACGCGATGCGATTCGTCAGGGTGCTACCGAGATCGATATGGTAATCAATATCCGGGCGCTTCAGAAAGGCGACATTGATCTTGTACGCCGGGAGATTGAAGATATGGTAGCGGCCTGTAAGCCTGCCAAAGTAATCAGTAAAGTAATTCTGGAAACGTGTTATCTTACCGATTCTCAGAAAGAAATAGTATGTCAGATATCGAAGGATGCCGGCGTTGATTTTGTTAAGACATCCACCGGATTCGGTACCGCCGGGGCTACCATTGAAGACGTTGCTTTGATGCGTCGTGTCGTAGGGCCTTCAATCGGGGTTAAAGCGGCCGGAAGTATTCGTGATCTGGATACGGCGCTACGTCTTATTCAGGCAGGAGCCACCCGTTTGGGTACATCCAGCGGCGTAGAAATCGTAGAGTCCTATAATCAACTTCTAAAATCCGGTAAAGATGCATAATCGATTTTCAATAGCTATTTTAAGTTTATGGACAATCCTTCTTTCCGCGTGCCATCAGATGCCGGAAAAAAAACATGAGCCCCGTGATCCGGAAGGGTTTATACTTCATATGCGTCAGTCTTTCGATTCGGTAAATCAGGCCAGAGAGACTGTTTCAAAAGATAGCTTAAGAAAAATGATTCAGAATACCCATCGCTCTCTTTATGCCCGGTATCCTGTTTATTATGACTGGTGGCTGCAAGACGGAAAAGACGTGCATTGGCTGAGGGAGAGCTCCTTTTCGGATCAATTAAGCCAGCGAATGCAGAAAGTAAATCTGCCGGGCTCGTCGCTGGATAATCCGGATGCTTTATCAGAGGCATTCCACCGTTATCTCAACGCTTGTATAAAACGCCGGGAAGAGCGATTATCTGAATTTACCGATAAACCCGGACGGCAGATCGTATATACGAAATTCGAAGTGCTCCGCCCTTCGTTTTTCGCTTATACAGAAGGACTGTCTGATGCCCGGGATGAATGTAATTTTATTCCCGGCAGTGAGCTTTCGCTATTGACAATGAACGGGATATGGGGTGAGGAGAAAACGCTGATGAAAGATTCGACAGGGGTTTTTCGCGATCCGGATATTCATTTTGACGGTAAGCATATTCTGTTTTCATGGAAAAAATCAAGGAAGGAAGATGATTTTCACCTGTATGAAATGGATGTTGATTCGAAACAGATAAAACAACTTACAGATGGGTTGGGCTATGCGGATATTGAACCCGTTTATTTGCCCGACGGAAATATTCTTTTTAACTCTACCCGTAACGGAAACGCTGTGGATTGTTGGAAAGTAGAAGTGAGTAATCTGTATCTCTGCGATCGCGACGGGCGACACATGCGCCGGGTGGGATATGATCAGGTGCATACTTCGAACCCGACTGTTCTGGATGACGGCAGGGTGGT
>JAVWBH010000050.1:0-12202 GCA_036649595.1 Bacteroidales bacterium | reverse complement strand
TAAGGAAAATCTCAATATCATCACATCCAGTCACTTTACGCCACTTCAAATATGTTATCGAGCATGTAGAGCCGGGCACGGTTGAAAGTGTCTTGTCTTTTTGCCATTATTGCCTTAATGATGATGCATTAGCTGATTATCTGGATTATTTCAAAGAAAGAGAGATCGGGGTAATTAACGCGTCACCTTTCTCTATGGGCTTATTAACACAACGAGGCGCCCCGGATTGGCATCCGGCTCCGCTACCTCTACAGAATTTATGCCGTAAAGCCGCAGCACACTGTTTGTCGAAAGGAAAAAGCATTGAACAATTAGCCGTAAAATATTCCGTATCGCATCCGGATATCGCAACTACGCTTTTCAGTACAGCACGCCCGGATGCCGTATTACAAAATATCGAATGGGCAAATGGAAACCTCGACCGGGAACTCCTGGCGGAAGTACAAGAGATTCTTGAACCGCGTTTTCGCGATACATGGTTAAACAGCTAATATCCGAAAACATGGAAAACAGAAAAAAAGGATATGAATCTGTATCTTATCCTTTCCCGACTAAGCGATATTGTCAAACACTCGATTTAAAAAATGATCCGGAACTGATAGAAGAATATATTAAACGTCATAGTGAATCAGAGCACTGGGCTGAAATCAGAAATGGAATCCGACAGGTTGGCATATTAGAGATGGAGATATATCACATTGGCACAAAATTATTTATGATTGTTGAAACGCCTCTGGATTTTGATTGGGATACCGCCTTTGAAAAACTGGCAACCCTGCCGCGCCAACAGGAATGGGAAACATATATGTCAAAATTTCAATTAACACTTCCGGGAGCCACCGCTTCCGAAAAATGGCAATTAATGGATCAAATATTTAAACTTTATAAATGATGAAAGCGATACAAATTGAAGGAGAACGCCAGGTTAGCCTTGCCCAGATATCACGGCCAGAGCCGGGAGATGGAGAAATCCTGGTTAAAATAGAATATGTAGGATTTTGCGGATCGGACCTGAACACTTTCTTAGGAAAAAATCCGATGGTAAAACTGCCTGTTATACCCGGACATGAAATAGGCGGAGTTATCGAAGCGGTAGGAAAAAATGTTCCGGATAAATTTACTTTAGGAACACCTTGTACAGTTAACCCTTATACGGCATGCGGACATTGTTCTTCTTGTCGGAACGGCCATCCCAATGCTTGTCGCTACAACCAGACCTTTGGCGTTCAGCGCGATGGTGCTATGTGCGACTATATTGCTGTACCGTGGCAAAAAGTAATCGCAGACAAAAACATCAGTCCCCGCGATTTTGCCTTGGTAGAACCGATGAGCGTAGGGTTTCATGCTGTAGCCAGAGGCGAAGTCACTGATCTTGATTTTGTAATGGTTATTGGTTGTGGTATGATCGGTATCGGAGCTATTATCCGGTCTGTCTTACGAGGTGCGCGCGTAATCGCCGTAGATGTAGACGAAGAAAAGCTCGCTCTGGCACGCAGCCTGGGTGCAACTTATACGATCAACTCACAAGAAGAGGATCTGCATCAGAAAGTAGCCGATATAACAGGAGGCTCAGGTGCGGATGTCGTAATTGAAGCTGTGGGGGCACCGGCTACTTACCAGATCGCAATCAATGAGGTTGCTTTTTCCGGCAGGGTTGTCTATATCGGATATGCAAAAAAAGAGATCGCTTTCGAGACCAAATTCTTTGTTATGAAAGAGATGGACATACGCGGTTCAAGAAATGCCATGCCTGAAGATTTCCGTGCAGTTATGGAATATATCAAACGTTCGACATGCCCGGTTCAGAAACTGATTACAAATATCTATAAACCGGAAGATGCACAGAAAGCGTTGGAAAATTGGGCTACCAATCCGGGGAAAGTTTTCCGTATCCTTATACATTTCGGCCAATGAATGTTCCTTTTCCTATTATTGATGCCCATGCTCACTTATGGCTTAGGCAAAATGCGATCGTAGAAGGTCAGGAAATTAAAACGCTCGATAACGGAAAATCCCTGTTCATGGGTGAGATCCGTCAAATGCTCCCGCCGTTCATAATCGACGGGAGCAATTCGGCAGAAATATTCCTTTCAAACATGGATTATGCTCAAGTGTCGGCAGCCATTATCACTCAGGAATATATCGACGGATTCCAAAATGAATATCTGAAAGAGGTTCAAAAGCGTTATCCCGACAGATTTCTTTGCTGCGGGATGGTAGAGGCCCGGCAACCCGGATACCTCGAACAGGCCCGGTCCTTAATTGAATCCGGTTTTAAAGGAATCAAGGTTCCTGCCCAACGGCTCATCAGCAGTGAATGTAACACATCACTCACCGACAACGAAATGATGGCGATGTTCAAACTTATGGAAGAAAAGGATATCTTCCTTTCAATTGACCTAGCCGATGGAACCAAACAAGTAGCGCCTATGAAAGAAGTAATTTGTGAATGTCCTGATTTACGAATTGCAATAGGACACTTTGGAATGGTTACCCGCGAAGGCTGGCAAGAACAAATCAAACTGGCCGAATCGGCCAATGTCAGAATTGAATCAGGAGGTATTACATGGCTTTTTAATGAAGAATTCTATCCATATAAAGGAGCTGTTGAGGCTATTCGGGAAGCGATCTCGCTGGTTGGTATTGAAAAACTCATGTGGGGATCTGATTATCCGCGTACAATAGCGGATATCACTTATCGGATGTCTTATGATTTTGTTTTGAAATCGCCCGATTTAAGTCAGGAAGAGAAAGCTGCTTTCCTCGGGGGAAATGCCATTCAGTTCTATCGGCTGAAAAATATACCGACACTCCCTTATATTAAAAGTATGGTAGTATAAGTCTTTTATCAAGTCAAATATAATAATCAACACGATGGCAAAACACAATTCATACAAAACAGCTTTAACGCTGATATTCAGCCTTTTCTTCATCTGGGCTATCAGTAGTAACTTATTACCTACAATGATCCGTCAGCTAATGAAGTCTTTCGAGCTTTCTGCCTTTGAGGCTTCACTGACGGAGGCTTCCTATTGGCTTGCTTATTTTATTTTCCCTATACCGATCGCTATGTTTATGAAGCGGTTTAGCTATAAAGCCGGCATCGTAGTGGGATTACTAATTGCTGCCACAGGAGGCCTTCTTTTCTTCCCGGCATCTATCATACAGGAATATTGGGCTTATCTGGTAAGCTTTTTCATCATCGCTACGGGGATGTGTTTTCTTGAAACAGCCGCAAATCCATATGTTACGACCTTGGGAAATCCGGCCACAGCTCCTCGCAGACTCAACCTTGCTCAGTCATTCAACGGATTAGGAGCTTTTATTGCAGCGATGTTCTTAAGTAAACTGATCCTTACCGGAAATGATTTCAGCAGGGAAACGCTTCCTTCAGACTATCCGGGCGGATGGGCCGGATTTGTACAAACAGAAATCAATGCCATGAAGTTGCCTTATATCTTATTGGCAGGAATGCTTATTCTTATTGCTGTAATTATAGCCATCGCACATCTTCCTCAAATTCAAGAGGACGACTCTGACGGTAAAAAACAGAAAAATGAGAAGTTGATTGATTTCAGTGCTTTCCGTTATTCAAATCTAAGATGGGGGGTAATCGCACAATTTTTCTATAATGGAGGGCAGACTGCATTAAATGCAATGTTCCTTATTTATTGTTGTAAATATATCGGATTAAACGAAACTACAGCCTCTACTTATTTTGGCTTTTACATGTTGGCATTCCTCGTAGGCCGCTGGATTGGCACAATGCTTATGACCCGGTTCCGACCTCAGGATATGTTAGTCGTTTATTCACTGGCTAATATTTTATTATGTGGTGTGATTGCCTTTTTTGGCGGAGAGATCGGGCTTTACGCTATGATCGGAGTATCATTCTTCATGTCTATTATGTATCCCACACAGTTTTCGCTGGCTCTTGAAGGGTTAGGCAACAAAACAAAAAGCGGATCGGCCTTCTTGGTAATGGCTATTGTAGGAAATGTTGTTCTGCCTCCTCTGACAGGACACCTGATGGACTATTTCGGAGATCTTTACCATTATGCCTATATCATCCCTCTTTTAAGTTTTACAGTTTGTGCTTACTATGGATGGAAAGGATATAAACCACGTATTAATGAGGTATCGGAACAAAAGGAAAACTGCTTAGCTTGATAATTTCGATAGTTACCCGATAACCAAAGCACCCCGAAAGTCATCATAAACTTTCGGGGTGCTTATTTTTAGGAATATACTAATATATATTATCGGTTTTTCGAGATGATATTTGATGTTTGAGGCAATCCTCTGGCACAGAACGGTAACTCATCAACTGCACGCCATATTTTAGGGGTTCCGTCTATCTTTTCTTTTAAAACAGATTCTCCCGTATCGGGTGTCTTTAAAATAAAAGAACTATTATCTGGTCCGGAAACAATTATATTTGCGTATTTCTGAGGATCCATCTCACAATTAATTTGCCATGGACCGCATTCGAACTGACCGTTCATTTTCTTTTGTACCGGTTTAACATCACCTACCTGAATAAAAGATACGATACGCTGACGCTTAGACTTTTCACAAGTAGAAACATAAGCATAAGAACCTTTTACCGGATATGGCGTTCCGGCCTTCTGCGATCCGCGCCCATCGATGTTGATGGGTAAAAACATCGGCTCATTCAGGACTTCCGCCTTCATCGGAACACTTCCGAACACTTCTACGTTTGCGGGCTTATTCTCTACCGTTAACTTTGTTCCATTTGCGGTCATCTGCTGGCGACAATGCAGAACCCAATCCCAGCGGACCGGGCGATTCGCTTCCAATTCATCATACACCACAATCAGCGACGGTCGTAAAAATAAAACATGACGTCTGAAACGTTCTACTGCCCCTCTGGAAATATGATCCTCAATATTCAATTCTGCCCGGGTGAAAAAGTCATTCTCCCTCCCGAACGGAGAAGCATCGTAGGCATTTGAAGCATCACCGCAGGCATAAGAAATGTTATTTCCGTGAAGGAATCTGGCAATCCAACCATAAGCTTCCGGACTGAATGGTTGCCCTTTACCATCAACCAAAACACTATTATGCCCCCTTGTATGGCGATAACAGGCAACGGTATTCTTTGCTCCCCCATGGCGATGTCCGTGAGGAACAAATAAATAATCACCCTGATATATTACATTAAAGGCATTATGACTGGCCAGATTATGCCCGAATGTACCATAAGGACTTGATCTGAACGCTACATGCAGATCATTTTCAGGATTAAGCAAACTGGTGTGCATATTTACGACACCCACATCCCGGAATGCGCGTGCCTGAGGTAGGTCATTTGTCAGTTCAACACGCTTTCTTTCCTTAGACATCTGCAGTCCCTCTACTTTGCGAGCCCATGCAAAGGTTGCCAGTTTTCGGTTTTCTTTCAGATCCTTTGCTATAAAACCGGCAGCAGGGATATCCAGTTCGGCATCCAGGATATTAAGCCACATTTTTACATTCGGAGAATATTCAACTAAATCGTCGCCATAACCATCTCCGGAAAATCCGTCTTCTTTCGAACCGGGAACCTGCCGATACAAAAACCAGTAAGGATGATTACGGTAAAAAGGATGATTATAAAAGTTATAACCGGTGTAGTTTCTGAAATATACAGGAACCTCTGTCCAAACGCCGATATTCACCCCGACATATCCGCCTCCAAACCAACCTCCGTCGTGATGACTCTGCTCAGGATCGCGTGCTGTCCAGATATCATATGCATAAGCCAGATATTTATCAGCCTCCGGGATATCGCCTTTTGCGACAATCGCCCCGCGTACAAATGAGCCAAGGCTTATTTGCCATGTATGATTATCAATACATCTGTTTTCAAGCCTGTTACAATAATAGCGGTAATAAATTGATAAGCGCTCAGACAAATTGTCTCTTATTATGTTACGTTGCTCTACAGACATATAATTATAAAGGGCATCATAAACATAGGTCATTACATCAAGGTAAAAAGAAAAATCAAACCCGTCGGGAAATGGATTTCCATCATAGGTTATTGTATGAGGAAGAACCGGAAACGTTGCAACCTTCAATCCCCAGCGTAATGCCTCTTTTGCATATTTTTCTTCTCCGGTCAGTAAATATGCCCTGCAAAGAGATGTTACGGCTCCATTCCAAATCGGAGCGGTTATTTTTGCTTTTACATGATCGTCGGGAAATTTTTTCTGTGAAAAGACACGTTGTCCGTTCTTATAAAATTTACCGCCCCATTCTTCATCCGGCAGGACAACATCAAAATATTTCGATGTCTCATTAATTATTGTTTCTGTAACACCCTGATCTTTGAAATTCCGGCGAGCGGCCTCTATTTGCTGATTCCGGATAACTACGCGCGGCCGTTCCCCGCCGACATTCTTTACAAAAGTCATTGTCTGCGGCCGTTCATCCGGTTGTGTTTCGGGACCGACAGAAAATGCATAAGGGCCATTCCATTCTTTACCCTTTTCCCGATAACGCCAATACCACGTTCCGATCGGCAATTTGGTTTTAGCAACATAAAATGACGGATTACGATCCGTATTTTCTTCAACAATCTGTTGAAAATTATCAGTCTTACTTAATTGAAACTCATATGTGAGTAACGGCTCTGTAAACTCCTGACGTATCGACGGCCAATAAAATGTAACAGGATTCACATCAACTTCCATATTAACAGGAAATGCATCTGTCCGAAAAAAAGGATGTACAGCTTTCGCTTCCAGCTTTATTTCTCCGGGTAACACATCCTGCTTCCGGAAATTTGCCGCATTCAAGTAAATACTGAAAATGAATAGCCCTATGAGAATAATGGTATGCTTCATATTTTTGTAACTAAATTATAATATAAAGGAGTGTCAAATGGCCGTTATCAACAACAGAATTCTATCGTTTTTTACGGTGGGCAGATACTATCCACCCTTTTGACACTCCCTCATCCAACATGTAAGTTGTTACTTTTTCGTTTTCTGTTGTTTTGCAGTCTGACGGTGCTGATCCCAAAGGGCAATTTGCTCGGGTGTAAAAATAGAATCTGTTCTTTGATTGGTATCCCGGTTTAATTCTTTCAACTTACTTTTAAACAATACCGGATCACTCCCGAACTTCTTAGATAACTCTTCCTTTTCAACATAAAACTTCTTTCTTATCTCTATGAGCTGAGATTCTTGCTTTTCGTTGAGCTTCATAACATCAACACGCTCTTTAACCTCGCGAGAAATACGCACTTCATCTTTACTCGCCTTTTGGGCAAAACCATTTACACTAATACATAACGTAAATAATAAAACAATGACTTTAAACTGAGTTTTCATGATTCGTTTTTTATTAGATAGTTTACTTTATAATTTTACTTTTTCTATTTTTATCCCAAACTAAAAGATAGCATCCTTTAGGCAGATTCGACAAATCCATTGTCGATGATTCAGATGCGGAAGTTATCAGTCGCTTTCCCGACATGTCAAATAACTTCGCTTTCCCGTGCATGTCAGACAAATAAAGAATATCGTCAATCAAGATCGGCAAAGACATTTTCGAAACCTTATCCTCAGTTCCGGCAGATACTTCTTTCATACTTAACGCATGATCCATATCTATAATAGCAGCAAAACCACCACCCTTGGCCAGATTTACAGTAATAGCGGAACCGGCATTAACAGTCTGCGTAGTCACTACATGATCTTGAGCATCGGTATTTGCCATCGGACCATCCATCCATGAATTCATAGTAAATTGTTTTCCTTTAGGGAGGAAAGAAAGATCAAGTGAAATGGTCCGTTCGGATGAATTAGTCAGACATCCTATAAACCATTTGGTTCCGCTTTTGCGAGCAATAGCCAAATGAGTGCAAGGAGCAGCATCCAAAACAATCGTTTCGTCCCATACTGTAGGTACTTCTCGCAGGAAGTCCATAGACGCAGGATTTTTACGGTATCTTGAAGGCGAATCGCAAAGCATCTGCAATGGAGAAGTATAAATTACATACAAGGCCAACTGCTGACAGCGCGTACCCAGACTTCCCATCTGTGCATAATTCACGGCTTTACCGGGAACGAAATTTTCGGGAGTCATATTAATCATCGCCCCCGGAGTATAATCCATAGGCCCGACACTCATCCGGATAAAAGCATTCATAACAGCCATATTCGGATTGGCCTTCTTATTCCAAAGAGACTGCTCCATTCCATATACAGATTCATGTGATAATACATTCGGATAAGTACGATGTAATCCTGTAGGTTTGGAGCCTCCATGGAATGAAACTATCATTTTCCTTTTGGCCGCTTCTTCCGCAACCCGATAACAAAAATCATTCATGATCTGATCATCGCGTTGCATAAAATCCATCTTAAGTCCGGCAATACCCCATTGTTCAAACTTATCGAATGCCTCGTCAAAGTTTGCTTCCATATCTACCGAACTGGCCCAAAGAACCAATGATACATTTTTTTCTTTCGCATAAGATGCCAGTTCTGCAATATCTAAATTAGGGTTTACTTCGGGAAATCGTTTAGTAGCCCATCCATCATCGATCAGCATATATGGCAAATTATATTCTGCGGCAAAATCAATATAGTGTTTATACGTTTCCTGATTACGTCCGGGTGTAAAAGGCACATCTTCCAGCGTAAAATGGTTCCACCAGTCCCATGCGGATTTTCCGGGTTTTATCCAGGAAGTATCTTCAACCCGCGAAGGTGTGGCTAACGAATAGAGCGTATTGCTTGATAACAATCCGGCCCCGTTGGTAATCAATGCTGTTCGCCATGGGAAAGCATATTTACCCGGTACTTTCGCAAGAAAATCTTCTCTCTCAGTCACTTTCATAGACCGTGAACCATGTAAATACAATGTTTTCGGATAGCGGGGAAAGTTGGTTTTAAAAACACCCGCACTACCTTCTAACCATAACCCCGGATAATGTTCGTTATTCACATCGGTAATCAATACAACCTCATCCTTGGAAAGCTCGGCCAACATGGGCACACTGAATAATCCGGGTTTTGTAATTGCCTTATAGACATAATTGCATTCTTGATGAGAAAAGAATTCTTCTCCATTAGGTGATGGCGCCCAGTGTGATATTTTTTTATTTGCAAAATCCACACTAAACTGTTCATCATTTACTACAACCGTATCTTTGGGCGACACAGACTCCCAACGGAACGCAACGGCATCATCATAAGCTCTTGCCCGTAAAATTACCTGAGAACCGAATTTCAGCTCCCGTTCATTATAATGCTCCCGGAATTGTGATGCCTTGACAGGCACTTCCGGATATATTACATTATCGTGGTTTTTCACATTACCCGCTACCGGTAGAACTGAAGAATTCGGATAAGTAACACCGTCCATCATTATCTGTAGAGGAGTCGGGTTCAAAACCAAGACTCCTCCTTTTTTGACAGAATAAGTCAGAGTCTCTGAATCCAATGAAAACTCTAACGAAAGGCCCGCATCCGGGGACAATAATGTAACCTGCTCTGCCATCGCCGAATAACAATGAGCATTTAGCAGGAGCATGTAAGTAAATAATCGAAATGTTTTGTTCATACAATAATGAATAATATAAATTAGTATTGATTTCCAAAAATGGCCGCATCCGGCAATGTGTCGATAACTTCCACCACCTTTGTCTTATCAGTATCTCCTTTTTCCACAAATAAAGTAGCACCTTTATTTTCAACCTTGTGCAGTTTATTATTTAGAAGGAGAGATTCTGAGTCCTGTCCGCTAAGTAAGGCGCAAGAATCTTGCTCATTCTTAATTACCAGCAGGGAAGGTTTATTACTGTCAAGTTGTGCTTCGATAATATAATTCCCGACAGCAAGAGATACATAGTTATCGTTGTTCTGTAAAAGACGTCCGGAAAAAATTTTGTGCTGCCCGTTGGGTGTAACTTCGACCAATGTCAGAAAACGATATTTTTTCAACTTCTCTTTGGTCGTCACAGATGCATGCCAATGATTGGGGTATCGGTCTTTTCCGTCTGTTCGTTTTCCTTGAATATCGATCGGATCTGCAACAAACTTATCTGTAATGGATCCCGTTAGGGAAGTAGTACTAAATACATAAGCAGAGGCCTGTGCATATTTATTATAGGTAGAGATAATATTATCTGCAGGCATTTGCATATTATCCCGGGCATTTAGCCGGAAAGTCCATAAAACAGGTTCCCGCGCCTCCAGCTCATCATAAATGACAACATAACTGGGTTTTAATCTGGCAATATGGCGCCGGAAGCGAGTTACACCGGGTTCTTTATAACCGGGTACCTCATTATCACCCAGCGTATATGCATGCGAGGCATCTCCTAAAGCATATGAAATATTATCTCCTGTCACAAATCGGGGAATCCAGCCATAACCGCTTACATCACAGACTTGTCCTGCCCCATCTGCCAAAATCGTATTATGGGCGCGCGAATGTTTAAAACTTTGCGCAGAATGCTCGGCCGTTGTAGCATAATGGCCTGTTCTCCAAAAAAGAGGCTCGTCACCATAAGCTATATTAAAAGCATTCTGAGCCGGATGGGCATGGTTTAACTGGCCGAACGGACACGAACGGAAATTAACCAACATATTTCTTTGAGGATCAAGCATATCCGTATGCATTCCTACATATCCGATATCAGGAAATAAAGCTGCAAACTCTTCTGGTTCTTTTATATTCTTATAGTCGGGCTTCTTATACTTTTTCCAGACAGACAATAATGCTATTTCGGACTCTTGCGACAACCGGAACTTTCTTTTTATATTGGTATTATTTTGTTCGAATGATTTCATCCGCCACAAACTCCAGTAATTCTGAGGGTACAAATAAGCCAGATATTCTACCAAATTCATTTGTGAACACCCAATATATCCGACAGCATCGCCAAAAGCGACACCCGGATTGCCATAGGGTGCAGAATATGATAAATATTTAGCTACATTCTGATACCAGGGGTGATCAAAATAATTATAACCGGTAAGGCGTCCTAATATATGGGGCGTAGCCACAAGTTGGCGTTCATTCGCTCCGAAATATCCGTTTCCGGCATGCCAGCCTCCATCATTCCGCCCTGCAGCGGGATTTCGATATAACCAAAGTTCATAAGCATACTCCATCCATAAGCGGGCCTCCTCTTTATAAGGAGCCAAAACAATAGCAGACGTCAATAAAGTATGCACACACATTTGCCATAGATGTGCCTTATAGACGACATGCTCGGAAAACTCCAACTGCTTATAAAAATTCAAATACCCATCACGTTTAATAGCATACAGCGATTCTACTATTTTATTTCTCCATTCCGGCGACAAGTCTTCAGCAAAAGCATCCAAAACCAGATTCATAGTCTTGGTATATTGCTCCACAACGAAATCATCAGGAAATCCGGGCCGTTTACCATAAGTCATCATCGTGGTATAATATTCACGATCCAATGCATAAAGCTCATCCAATCCTTTTTGCTTATATCGCGGATCAGCAGTAAGCAGATAAGCATTTAAAAGCGTACGTACCCGATTTGCAAATTGGGTAAACTGATCCAGTGTCTTTAGTGTAAAATGGCGTCGTATTCCGGAAGGAGAAAGATGCCGGGGATAGACGGTAGTATCTACGGCAATAACAGGAACCGGATCTTTTAGCAACTTCTCAAAAGAGTTTAGAAGAGACTTTTTAATTTCCGGATGTGTATCAGGCAATAGGCTTCCTATCTCATCAACGCCGATTTCTACATGAGGTCCTTTTGTATGCATTATGCAATCTATCAGCTTCTGGGGTGAAGGAGGCAATACTTTGCGCTCCTTGCCTGTTACGACAAAAGAGTATATCCGGTCAGACCAATTTAACTTATCCGGTGCATCATCAAGTCCGTAGGCATATCTCCAGAACCACTTACCCGGATTTAACAGCCGGTAAGGATTATAAAATGACCATCGTTTCGCTCCGCTTTTTATAACGTCGCCCTGAAATGCAGAGTCTTGGGAAAGTTCGAAATAATAAAGCCGGTGAGAGATCTCACTTGGTTCGCCTTTTTTTGTTTTAGCTACCGGAATACGAAAATGTAACCATGGCGAATTCTCATCTATAAAGCCTTGCGGTTTTGGCGTATTCAGCATCCGCTCATAAATAGATGAGACCTCTATTCTTCTTTCCACCTGCACTGCCTGCACTCTTTCACCCGCACTTA
>JAVWBH010000049.1:2192-12243 GCA_036649595.1 Bacteroidales bacterium | reverse complement strand
AATAAAAACAAGGAAAACGGGAAAAGACTCTGGTTTTTAACAAGTCTGTTTCCCGTTTTATAAAAATAGTCCCCTTATTTCGTGTCTTGATTTTGTAAAATCAGATAGTAATACTGATCATTTTCAAAAGCTTCCTTTACAAACAGCCCAATCTCTTCGAACCGTTTCTTCTGATTTTCGGCCGATAGCAGAAGTGCCCTCTGGAGCCGGTCGTCTTTGGCTGTGTGGAGTTTGTTTAAGAAGTCGCGGCTTTGGTCGTGGGCGATCATTAATTCGCCTCCCGGTTTGAGGTGATGCATCAACCGTGTGATGGTATTGATTTTTTTCTCTATGTGCGGAAAAACCGAGAACAGAATCACTTTGTCAAATTTATCCGTAAGAGCGTCGGTTTCAATATTCATCACCCGGAAGGCTACGTTTTTCCGGGACGGGAATTTTTTTCGGGCTTCCGATATCATTTCCGGCGAAATATCTACGCCGAGAATCTGCCCTGCGGGACTTGCTTTTTCCAGAAAAGGGATCAAAACACCGGTTCCGGTGCCTACATCCAAAATTCTATCTGTCGGCTGTAAATTCAGTTTGTCAAGCAGGAATGTTATTTTATCGGGATGAACATGGTTGATCTGATCCCAGTGAGCGGCTTTCTCATCAAAGAAAGAACGCTGAGAAGAAACGGGCTGTACTTCCTGTAGAGATTCTAAGATCCAGTTGCACCATGATCCAATTCCTTCTCCGGTAATAGCGGAGAGCTCAAAGATCTTCAGTCGGGGATTAACCAGCAGCAGATTTTTGCGGAGTTGTTCAATATCGGCCGGTAAATAAGGAAGCAGGTCGATCTTGTTGATGACGCAAATATCAGCCTCATGAAACATCTGAGGATATTTCAGCGGTTTATCATCGCCTTCTGTCGTACTGATAATGACTACCTTTTTATTTTCGCCTAAGTCAAAGATGGCGGGGCATACCAGATTTCCCACATTTTCAATAAATAATACCGATCCGTTGTCCGGATTTAACTGCGTAACGGCATTATAAACCATTTCGGATTCCAGATGGCATCCGTTGCCGGTATTAATCTGAATGGCCGGGATTCCCATTGCCCGAATCCGGTCGGCATCATTAGATGTTTGCTGGTCGCCCTCTATTACATAAATGTATATCTGGTCCGCTAATTTCTGAATGGTCTTTTCCAGTAAGGTGGTTTTGCCGGACCCGGGAGAACTCATCATATTCAGTGCGAAAATATTTCTCGCTGCCAGATATCCTTTTACACGCTCAGCAATTGAATTATTGCGGGAAAGAATGTCTTGCTCTAACAGTATTTTCCCTTCTCCCTGATGTGTGTGTGAAGAGTGTTCTTCGTGATGATGGTCATGATTATGACTGTGATCATGATCATGGTGGCCTACTGATGGGCCGCAACCGCAGGTACTACACATAGCTTTATATTTAATCGATTATTAATGATTTCAATTTTAATTCTTTTCCGTTCAGCAACTCCCGGTTGACGGATCCGCAAGCGGGGCACGGAGAAAAAAGATCCGGAGCAGGATATTCATGCATGCAATCGCGACATTGGTATTTACCTTCTATCGAACGGATCAGGATTTTACATCCTTCCAGCGGAGTTTGCCGGATTACCGATTCAAGTACAAAAGACAATGCTTCGGTATCTACTCCGGCTAGCCGGCCAACCTCGATTTCCATCTCCGTAACACGTTTGGCCTGATGGCGACGCGATTCTGCTTCCGCCAGGTCTACAATACTCAGGGCTATTGATAATTCATGCATATGTTTCTTTTCTTAATGCGGCTGCAATGCTGATTTGTCCCAGCGCAATTCCACCGTCATTGGCCGGATAGGCTTGAGGTACAATCGGCTTGATGCCTGTTTTTACTAATTCTTGTTCCAGTTGAAAAGAGAGCCGTTTGTTTTGAAAGCATCCTCCTGACAAGATAACGGCGGGAGGGAGCTCGTTTTCTCTGAGAATTATTTTTGTCTGATAAATTAACTGTTTAACAAATGTATTATGAAATTTAGCCGCAATCAGGCTTTTACGGAGTCCCCGCTGTAAATCGATCCCAATTTCATTTAACAAAGAACAACAGTTTAGCGGGTTTAGTTCGTCAAAAGAATATGTCAGATTGTAATTATCTTCCGCCAGATGTTCCAGTCGTAAGGGGGCTTCGGCCTGGAAGGAAGCATATTCACAGCATCCCAATAATGCTGATACCCCGTCGAATAACCGCCCGGCTCCAGAACTCAGCGGAGAATTGATTTTCTGTCTGACCATTTTTTGTATCAATTCGATTTGAGAGCGATGGCGTTCTTCGAAGGCGTCGGGCAACGGCAGGTGGTAATGTTCGAAAAGGGCTGCTGCCATGCGCCAGGGTTCTTTGATTGCTTTGTCCGCGCCGGGTAGCGGGATATAATCCAGGTGAGCTTCGCGGGTGAATGATGTATGGTTGCAAATCAGAAATTCGCCGCCCCAGATCTGATGATCCGTACCATATCCTGTTCCGTCAAGAATAATTGCCAGGTGATTGCCTGTCAGGTGGTGTTCTTCCATGCAAGCCACAGCGTGAGCGTGGTGATGTTGAACCGGATATAACTTCAGGTTCTTGCTTTGGGCCATTTCGGCGGCATATCGACTTGAATAGTAATCCGGATGTAAGTCACATGCCAGGGTGAGAGGGGCGAAGCGAAACAGCCGACTGAAATTGTCGATGGCCTCTTTATAAAAATCAAAGGTTTCCTTATTTTTCAGGTCGCCGATATATTGGCTCATTATTACCTCGCAGGATTTCCCGATCGCGAACGTATTGACTTTTTCCGCTCCGAAGGCAAGTATCCCTTCCATTTGTAACGCAGAAGCGTGTACATGGGGTACATACCCGCGCGACCGGCGTAGCAGGCGCGGGATATGGCGTATTACCTGAATAAGCGAATCATCTGCCCGGTTTACAATATCGCGGTTATGCTCTCCTTGCAGTTGTGTAAGCGGTAATAACTTTTTTCGGGCTTCCGTATTGTCGATAATAATCGGTTCATCGCTGAGGTTGCCGCTGGTAAATACCAGGGCATCTGTTGATAGCTTCTCAAACAACAGGTAATGGGCCGGTAAATAAGGCAAGAGTACTCCGATTGTATTGAGACCTCCGTTAATGGCCTCGTTAATAGTTTTTCGTTGTTTCAGTAATACAATGGGGCGTTGCCATGATACAAGTTGTTGTCGTTCTTCGGGCGAAAGAAAAACGTATTGTCCGGCTGCTTTCTCCGACCGAAACATGATTGCGAAAGGTTTCGCATCCCGTTGTTTGATTGTGCGTAGTTGTCTGACAGCATCCGGGTTAAAAGCATCGCACAGGAGGTTGTATCCGCCCAATCCTTTTAATGACAAGATGTTACCTTGTCGGATGTGAGCGGCTATATTTTCGAAGAAATGACCGGAAGAAACGATGTATTCGGTTTCCGTTTTTTGAACGGCGGTATAATAGGCCGGCCCGCATACATTACAGGCGGTAGGCTGGGCATGAAATCTGCGGTCAGAAATCGCTTCATATTCTTTTCGGCAGTCGGGGCACATTTCGAAGGGAGCCATGGAGGTCTGCTTCCGGTCATAGGGCAACTCCCGGATTATCGTAAACCGCGGGCCGCAATGGGTACAGTTGATAAACGGATAGTCTTTTCTGTTTTTCTGGTTTTTCATGTCCTCCAGACAGTGGGTGCACACGGCAATATCCGGGGATACATGTGTAACCTGGTCTGATAAAGATTTACTGGGGACAATGGAAAATCCGGAATAAGAAGAATCCGTATCTGTTTTCCGAACTGAGATCTGATTAATTGTAGCAGCAAACGGCTTTTCATTTTGTATCCGGGAGAGTAGCCGCTCTTTCTCTTTATCGGATGTTTTAATTATTTCAATCTCTACGCCTTCATTATTATTACTGACTACTCCCTTGATATTCATTTCCTGACAAATACGATAAATAAACGGCCGGAAACCAATCCCCTGGACCAAACCTTTTATCTGAATAAGATAACTCTCCATAAGCGAATGTTGTGTACGTTATTAAACAATTCTTAAGTCAGATTTGTTTAATTGTCGAAATTTTCATAAACAAAAAAGAAGGGAGTAGTTATGTGTTTGGCGATACCCGGAATAGTTATTTCCATAGATACCTCAATTCCGGAGCTGAAAATGGCCCGGGTGGATTTTGGAGGTGTAATAAAGAATATTTGTATTGAATGGACGGATGCCGAAGTCGGAGAATATGTGCTGGCACATGCCGGTGTAGCGTTGTGCAAAGTAGATACGCAGGAAGCGCTTCGCTCTATTAAAGCGTTTCATCAGATAATTGACAATCTGGAACATCCTGCCTTATTACGAGAATCTTAAATTATGGAACAAACTCTTCCTACTTTTCGGGAAAAAGAATATGTCCATACGTTGTTGGATGCGATTCGTCGTCGTACAACTCGCCCGTATGGTATCATGGAAATATGCGGTGGTCAGACCCATGCGATAGCAAAATACCGTTTGGAAGAATTGCTTCCCGACCATATCCGCCTGATTCACGGGCCCGGGTGCCCGGTGTGTGTTACGCCCGAAAATATCGTGGCACAGGCTATTGCGATCGCCCGTCTGCCGAATGTTATTTTTACCTCTTTCGGAGATATGCTGCGCGTGCCGGGGGGCGATAGCTCTCTGATGAGTGCCCGGGCTGCCGGCGCCGACGTGCGGATGGTATATTCACCTTTGGATGCCGTAAAACTGGCCGTTGATAATCCGGATAAGGACGTGGTTTTTTTCGGGATAGGCTTTGAAACCACTGCGCCGGTGCATGCGCTGGCTATCCAGCAGGCCGCGCGGCTGAGATTGTCGAATTTCAGTATCCTGTCTTCGCTGGTATTGGTTCCCCCTGCTTTGAAACTATTGATGGATGATCCCGACAATCGGATTGATGCTTTATTGGCGGCCGGTCATGTCTGTGCCGTTACCGGGTATGATGATTATATAACATTGGCGGTCTCCAATAACTTACCGGTCAGTGTTACCGGATTTGAGCCTGCCGATATCCTGTGGGGCATTTATAATTGTATCGATCAACTTGAAAAGAAAGAATATTCGGTTCGGAATGCATATGCCCGGGTAGTGCAGCCGGCTGGTAATCCCAAAGCGATGCAAGCGGTCGGGACTGTCTTTGAACGTTGTGACCGGGAATGGCGCGGGTTGGGGATGATCCCTGAAAGCGGATTAAGAATCCGTAAAGATTATGAACTATATGATACATCGTTGCGTTTTAAAATAAATACAAAAAACAGCGTATCTGTAAATATTTGCCGTTCCGGGGAAGTATTACGCGGGAAAATTCACCCTTTCGAATGTCCGGCATTTGGGAAAGAATGCATCCCGGAACATCCTCTAGGTGCGGCAATGGTATCCTCAGAAGGAGCATGTGCTGCTTTTTATAGATATAATCCTTTAAAAAAATGATTGAAATGAATTGTCCTCTACCTCATACAGATACCAATACGATTCAACTTTCTCACGGAGGAGGCGGTAAAATGACGCACCAGCTGATCTCTTCTGTCTTTTATCCTGCTTTTTCAAATCCGTTATTGAATGATCAGCACGATGGTGCCGTATTTGAATGCGACGGCGCCCGTTTGGCATATACCACCGATTCATTTGTGGTGGATCCGCTTTTCTTCCATGGCGGCAATATCGGCGATCTGGCCGTTAACGGCACGGTAAATGATCTGACCTGTTGTGGTGCAAAGCCTTTGTTTTTGACCGCTGCTTTTATTATCGAAGAGGGTTTCGATATGGGAAAACTCCGGCAAATCGTAGAATCAATGCGCCTGGCAGCCCAAAAAGCCGGCGTGTCTATCGTGACCGGCGATACAAAGGTTGTAGATAAAGGTAAATGCGATAAGATATTTATAAATACCAGCGGGATAGGGCTCGTGCCTGCCGGACTACGTATCCATCCGGATCAGATTCAACCCGGCGACGCGGTGATCTTGAGCGGCCCGATCGGTGAACATGGCGTGTGCATTCTTTCTTCCCGTGAGAGTCTGGGATTTGAAACCACCGTGGCAAGTGATACCGCTTCTCTGAATGAAATGATAGGAGCTTTACTGGAAGAAGTCCCGGTACATGTATTACGGGATCCTACGCGCGGGGGTGTTTCTTCGACGTTGAACGAGATTGCCGAGGCTTCCGGTACGCGTATTATTTTGGAAGAAGAGGATCTGCCTGTTTCGGGTGATGTTTTGTCGGCCTGCGACTTGTTGGGTATTGACCCGCTTTATGTGGCAAATGAGGGAGTAATGATTATTATAGTCAGGGAATCGGATGTCATGAAAACCCTTGATATACTGCACCGTTTTCCGGAAGGAAAAAATGCGGTGCGCGTAGGTACGGTGTCAGAGCGGATAGCGGGCGGCGAAGTGTTGCTGCACACTTATCTGGGGGGAAACCGGATTGTAGAGATGCTTAGCGGCGAGCAACTACCGCGTATTTGTTAGCGGAAAAGAATGATTTAACCATATAATTTAACCTGACCTTCGACTATGAGCCCCTGTGGGTACGGATTGTGGAGTCCAAAACTTAAATGCAAAAGCAGGAACTATAGGCCCGAAGCGTTTTAATTAAGTAGGACAAATGAAAGATAATGAATTGACCGCGTATCAGCACTTGCGCAAGAGAGGAATATCCCGAAGAGATTTTCTGAAGTTCTGCGGTATCATGGGGTCGATGCTGGGTTTAAAAGCTTCCGGCGTAGAACAAGTGATTGACGCTTTTATGACTAAGCCCCGCATCCCTGTGTTGTGGGAGCACTTCCAGGAGTGTACCTGTTGCAGTGAGTCCTTTATCCGGTGTTCTCATCCGATTGTAGAGCAGGTATTACTGGAAATGATCTCTCTCGATTATTCTGACTCATTAATGGCTGCAGCCGGTTTTCAGGCTTTGGCGGTAGAACAAGAGAGCATCAAAAATAATTATGGAAAATATATATTACTTGTAGAGGGCGCGGTACCACTGGGAAATGAAGGCTTTTGTACGATCGGCGGAAAATCGGCTCTCGACATATTGCATGAGGCGGCTGCCGGCTCAAAGGCGATTATAGCCTGGGGCAACTGTGCTTCTTCAGGTTGTATTCAGCATGCGCGTCCAAATCCTACGGACGCCCAACCGATACATAAAATCATTAAAGGAAAACCGATTATTAACGTGCAGGGATGTCCGCCGATAGCGGATGTGATGGCGGGGGTGATCACCTATATGCTGACATTCGATAAAGTTCCGGAATTAGATCAGCAATTGCGGCCAAAGGTATTTTACGGACGTCGTATTCACGATACCTGTTATCGTCGTCCTTGTTATGACGCGGGTTTGTTCGTGCAGTCGTTTGATGATGAAAACGCGAAGAAAGGGTATTGTTTGTATTATATGGGGTGTAAAGGCCCTAATACGTTCAATTCATGTGCGGTCATTAAATGGAACCTGGGCGTCAGTTATCCGATCCAATCGGGACATGGTTGTATCGGATGTGCAGAACCCAATTTTTGGGATTATGAGCCATTTTATAAGCACATCCCTTATACATACGGATTCGGGGTGGAATCAAATGCCGATAAAATCGGGGCAGGTTTGGCCGGAATCGCATTGGGAGGTGTGGCGGCGCATGCGATCGCCACAAATATTCGAAAAAGGAAGCTGATCAAAGGTCATCTCGGAGAAGATTATACCATTAATCAGGAGGATACAATCGAAACATTGGCTGATCTTGAAAAAGAAAAAAGAGAATTGCTGAAAAAATCAGCCGAGATAGATCATCCGGATACAACGGACAGACCTACCGCAAAAGATGAGAATAATGATACGGATAATCCGCAGACGAAATAAAAATAGATAGAATATAGTTATGGCAAAAAGAGTTGTCGTTGACCCTGTTACCCGAATAGAAGGACATCTGCGTATTGAAGCGGATATCGAAAATGGAATGATAAAGGATGCTTTTAGCTCCGGCACCATGATTCGGGGTATCGAATTGATCGTGAAAGACAGAGACCCGCGGGATGCGTGGGCTTTTGTCGCCCGTGTATGCGGTGTATGTAGTACTATACACGGCGTGGCCGGTGTGCGTGACGTTGAAAATCCTTTGGATATAACAGTCCCTCCTAATGCAGAGCAGGTGCGTAACCTGATGCAGGGAGCTTTGTTTATACAAGACCACTTGTTTCACTTTTATACGTTACAGGCATTTGACTGGGTAGATTTGATGTCTGCCTTGAAAGGAGACCCCCAAGAGGCCGCGGATATTGCAGCTTCAATCTCTTCGTGGCCTAAAAACTCAAAAGCGGATTTTGAAATGATGCTTGAAAAACTCAAAAAATTCGCGGCTTCCGGTCAGTTGGGTTTTCTTGCAAATGGCTATTGGGGACATCCTGCATATAAATTGTCGCCTTCCGTAAACTTGATGGCTGTTACCCATTATTTCCAGACATTTGAGGAAATGAAAGATGTAGTCCGGATACAGACGGTATTTGGCGGAAAAAATCCGCATCCAAACTATCTGGTAGGCGGCATGGGCTGTGCGGTTAATATCAATGACCCGAGTGCGATCAACCTGGAACGATTAAGCTGGGTGGCAAATATTATTCAGCGGGCACAATTGTATGTCAGTCAGGTGTATATTCCGGATGCAATGGCTATTCTGGCTCAATATCCCGACTGGACGCATATTGGCGGTGGCTTGCGGAATTACCTCGCTTATGGCGATTTCCCAATGGGTAATTACGGAGAGGTTGAGACCTATAAGATGCCGAGAGGTATTATTTTGGATCGCGACCTCAGTAAGATTCATGATTTCGACCCTACCGCAATGGATGGCCTTCAGGAGTATGTAGCTCATTCGTGGTATAATTATAAAGCAGGAAAGAATGCAGGTTTGCATCCGTCGATCGGTGAGACAGATCCGAATTATACCGGCCCGAAACCGCCGTATGATTACCTGGATGTAGAGAAATCATATAGCTGGATTAAGACGCCCCGCTACAAAGGGATGCCGATGGAGACCGGCCCGTTAGCGCGTATGATTGTAGGATATGCCGCAAATACGCCGGGATACCGGGATCTGATTGATTCTTCGTTAGAAAAAATGAAACTTCCGTTTGAAGCCATGTATTCTACCGTAGGGCGATCTCTTGCACGGGCACTCGAGGCTAAGCTGGTTGCCGACTGGATGTCGGATTTCTATACCGCTCTACTGGGTAATATCCGGAAAGGTGATTACAGAATGTTTAACGGAGACAAATGGGAGGAAGATACCTGGCCGAAAGAAGCTTCCGGTTACTGTCTGACAGAAGCTCCCCGCGGAGCATTGGCTCATTATGCGTCTATTAAGGATAAACGCATCAGTAATTATCAGATGATTATGCCAACTACATGGAACGGCTCTCCGCGTGATGAAAAAGGTCAACACTCGGCCTATGAAGCATCTCTGATCGGAACTCCGGTTCATGATCCGGATATCCCGCTGGAAATTATCCGCACCGTTCACTCCTTTGATCCGTGCCTTGCCTGTGCAGTGCACCTGTATGATGAAAAAGGGGATTATATCCATAAAATAGAGACTAAATAAAATCAAAAACTACGGCTATGATTCAACAAGATCAGAATCTGAGAGAAGTATACGTGTGGCAGTTGCCGGTGCGTATCTTCCACTGGGTAAATGCGGTAGTGATTGTCGGGTTATGTATAACGGGCTATATTATAGGCAATCCGCCGGCCATTCAGCATGGTACGGCTCCGTCAGAAAATTATTGGTTCGGAATCGTGCGATTTGTCCATTTCGTATGTGCTTTTATTTTTATCGTTAACTTCCTTATCCGGGTTTACTGGTTCTTCGCCGGCAACCATTTTTGTCGCTGGTTTAATTATCTGCCACTGACAAAAAAACAATGGAGAGGTATCCGTGATACGTTAAAGATCGATGTATTGCTTATTACCAAAAAGCCTATTTATGATATCGGACAT
>JAVWBH010000049.1:0-2172 GCA_036649595.1 Bacteroidales bacterium | reverse complement strand
AACCTATGGAGGATTGTTTTTTATTATGATTTTGCAGGCACTCACCGGTATGATGATGTTTGCTCCTCAGTCAAATGCCTTCTGGGCTCCTTTCTTTATGGACATGTTGGTCTATTTTGACGGATTCTTTCCTATCAGATTGATCCATCACTGGTTGATGTGGGCGTTTATTTTATTTGCGATCGTCCATATTTATTTGGTATTCTATCATGACTATATTGAGAAAAACGGCATAGCATCCTCTATTATCGGTGGTTGGAAGTTTATACCTCTGCCTATCGTTCAGGATTATGCCAGTGAACGGACAATGGCGAAGGATGTGAAGCTGCTTAAAAAACAATTGCGTAAGGAACAAAGGGCAAAACGAAAACCAGAAGATCCTGCCCGTCAGGAGTAATAATTTTAAAATAAAGAAAATGAACCCGCCATAACTCACTTAAAGTTGAGATACCTGATAAAGGGTATATAAATGGCGCATTTGACTTTAATGTCAAAAAATAGATAATATACAAATGAAATCAATATTAATCTTAGGGATCGGAAATATGATTCTGCGTGATGAGGGAGTGGGAATACATGTTGTTCATAAACTGGAACAGACCGAAACTTTTCCTGAAGATGTAGATGTTGTAGACGGCGCCACGGGAGGGTATTTTTTACTTAACGATGTGATCGAATACAAGCATGTTATCCTGATTGATGCAACACTGGATAATCTTCCGCCGGGGACGGTTCGTGTAATCAGACCCCGTTATTCGACCGATTATCCGCCGTTAATGAGTGCTCATGAGTTTGGCTTGAAAAATATGATTGATGCAATGATTTTTCTGGAGAAAATGCCGGATATGCATCTGATTGTCGTATCTGTTGCTGAAGTTCAACGGATGAGCCTTTCTCTGAGTCCGGCTGTAGAGGCCGCGATCCCTGAGGTTATCCGGAATGTAAAGAATATTGTTCAACAATTAAGATCAGATGATTATGACCAGGAACTCACAGTCGCCTCACACCCAATGGGCGAGGGAGGTGTTACAGGCTCATTTTGATGAGCGTAAACCTGATCGCCGCCGGGACGAGGCTCTTCAACAGAGAGCGGGATGTTTTGTGTCGCTCCATAATGCCGACCACAGTTTACGGGGATGTATCGGAACAATTATGCCAACCAAACCGACGCTCGAAGAGGAAATCAAAACGAATGCTGTTTCGGCTGCATTTATGGATCCCCGTTTCTCTCCGTTGCGGAAAGATGAGTTGGATACGCTTGAAATATCGGTAGATGTACTCGGAGAGCCTGAAATTATAAATTCTTTTGATGAACTCGATCCCAAAGTGTATGGTGTAATCGTGTCTTCCGGAAATAAACGGGGCGTCTTATTACCCGACTTACCAGGGATTGAAAAGGTAGAGCAACAATTAAATATCGCTATGCAGAAAGCCGGTATTGCAGACGGGACGCCGATAACCGTGCATCGGTTTACCGTACATCGTTATCATTAGTTTAGTATTGAAGAGTATGAAGGAAGCTTCTTTTTATATAGCGCTCGGACAAGATGAGGTAAAGTGCCAACTGTGCCCTCATCTTTGTCATATCCGGCCGGATCATGTGGGGATTTGTAAAGTCCGTAAAAATATCGGCGGGAAACTGTATTCTATGAATTACGGTGTAGTAAGTGCGGCTTCATTGGATCCGATAGAGAAAAAACCACTCTATGATTATTACCCTGGTTCAACAATATTTTCTATCGGAAGTGTCGGCTGTAATCTGAAATGCGTATTCTGCCAGAATTGGCAGATAGCAACGGCTTGCGAAGAAGCGGTGCGGGATGCGGAAAAAAATATCTCTCCGGAGTCAATTCTGGAGGCTGCCGTCAAATTAATACCTAACGGGAATATCGGAGTCGCCTATACGTATAATGAACCTACCGTATGGTTTGAATATATGCGTGATATCGCGACCTTGGTGAAGGCCCGGAATTTAAAGAATGTAATGGTGTCTAACGGCTATATAGAAGTGAAGCCGTTAGAGGTTTTATTAGGGTTGATCGATGCGTTCAATATTGACCTGAAGGGATATAGTAATGATTTTTACCGGCGGCTGACGAAATCGGATATGGATTCTGTTTTGCGCACACTAAAAATCATAGCCCAAAATGGTAATCATCTTGAAATAGCATT
>JAVWBH010000048.1:2264-12446 GCA_036649595.1 Bacteroidales bacterium | reverse complement strand
GATCATGGAATCGCTCCTCAGAAACAAGGGTATGAATATATGATCATGGTCTCTCCGTCTCAAAAAGAGCAAGCAGACTTACTTACCGGCGATTATTATAACGTGATTCGAAAAGATGCCGTTGCTCATATTGTATATGATAAGAAAACTTCTGTGACAGGAGCTGTCTTCTTCGAGGCTTATCAGCCCGAAACACCAGAAACAGAATTATTATCAGCTTCAAAGCAAACATTCGTTATGTACCGCCAGGATGACAACAGAATCCTTATGAGTATTTGTGATCCTGATCTGAATATTCCGGAATTAACTTATACGACCTCGAAAGAGAGTCAGGTAAAAGAAAAAGAGATCCGTTTAGCCGGGAAGTATGCATTGTTAGAGAAAAATCCGGCTGTAGAATGTTGTCCGGAGGGAGAAAACACACTGCTTAAAGTGCAATGTAAAGAAGGTCTGCCGATTGAAATTCGTCTTTTAAAAAAATAAAAGCGTTGCGGTAATTCTGTATGATCTTATTTATGCTTGTAAATAAGATTCCTGAAATGAAATTAATTTAAGTGTTAACCGATAAAAACAATTAATCTATTAATCTATGAGAGCAATGGTGAAAAGATCGTTTCTTCTCTGTATGTTGTTGCTTTGTGGCTCGATGTTTCATCTGGCAGCCCAAATCAATGTTACAGGTGTAGTATTCGATGAAAGAGGGGAGACCGTTCCTGGTGTGAATATCATTGTAAAAGGAGAGTCTAAGGGTACAGTAACTGATTTTGATGGAAAATTCGGTATTTCTGTTCCCAATGCGTCAACAACGCTGACTTTTTCTTTTATTGGATATGAAAAACAGGACGTGAAAGTGGGGAAACAGAAGCAGATGACGATTACGCTGGTTCCGGAGAGCAAAAATCTGGAAGAAGTAGTAGTGGTAGGTTATGCTGAAGTACGTAGAAAAGACTTAACCGGCGCTGTCGCTAAGGCAAATTTGTCTGATATGTTGAAAACTCCTGTAGCCCGTATTGATCAGGCATTAGGAGGACGAATTGCAGGGGTTCAGGTTTCTTCTGGCGAAGGTACGCCGGGATCGGGATTCAATATTGTAATTCGTGGTAATAACTCAATTACACAGGCTAACTCGCCGCTTTATGTAATTGACGGATTCCCGGTAGAAGATGCGAATATGTCATCTCTTAATCCGGCGGATATTGAGTCGATCGACGTTTTGAAAGATGCGTCGGCAACAGCTATTTATGGAGCCCGTGGTGCAAACGGTGTTGTTATCATTACTTCAAAAAAAGGAAAAGTAGGTAAGCCGGTAGTAAGCTATAACGGAAGTGTCGGTTTTGCAAGAACCAACAATAAAGTTGACCTTCTTTCGCCTGTACAGTTTGTTGAGTTGCAGCAGGAATTATTTACTCCGGCTGAATTTAAGGATAAATACCTGAAATACAGCGATGAATTGGGCCGTGAGCTAACGGTTGCCGATTATGCGACAAAGCGTTCATGGGATTGGCAGGATGAGGTATTGCGTACTGCGATCACGAATAATCATCATGTTTCGTTGACAGGGGGTACTGCGGATACGCGTTATACCGCATCTTTATCTTACCTGAACCAGGATGGTATTATTATTAATTCAGATTATAGCCGTTATCAGGGGCGTATGAGTCTGGATCAGCGTTTGACTTCAAAACTGAAACTGAATATGAATGCAAACTATTCGCGTGGTATCACGAATGGTTCTTCGCCTTCATCAAATGAGTCGAGTGCGACAAACAACCTGATGTATAGTGTGTGGGGATATCGTCCGGTAACGGGAGATAATACAGACCTCGCTACGGCATTGCGCGATGAAAATATTGATAATGTGGCAAATGATTATCGATTTAACCCGATCCTTTCTGCCAAAGAGGAATATCGCCGAAATACACAGGATGATTTTCAGGCAAATGCATTTTTGGAATATTCTATTCTGAAAGAACTGAAGCTGAAAGTTTCTGCCGGATATCGGTTGCGTAAACGTGAGGTGGAGTCGATGAATAACTCTAAAACCCGTTATGGCTCAAGCTTTAGCACGATAGGCAGTGTAAACGGTTCTGTCAGAGAATATGACGATAACCGTTGGCTGAATGAAAACTTGCTGACTTACAGTAAGATTTTCAATAAAAAACACAATGTGAATGCTCAGATCGGTGCTTCTTTTGAACAAGCACACGCGAAATACTACAGATTGGATGTAAAAGAAATTACGAATGAGAATTTAGGTATGGCAGGGATGGGTTCCGGAACTCCGTATTTCTCAGAAGCTTCTGTTTCTGAAAATGCGCAGATGTCTTATTTTTCTCGTTTGAATTATAATTACAAGTCAAAATATTATGCTACGGCATCATTCCGTGCAGACGGATCTTCGAAATTTCCAAAAGGCGGCCAGTGGGGATATTTCCCTTCAGGTTCATTGGCATGGGCATTTAGCCGCGAGCAGTTTATGGAAGATTTCTCTTGGTTGAGTAATGGTAAATTGCGTGCCAGTTGGGGACGTACGGGTAATAACCGCGTAGGAGACTTTGCTTCTCTTGCTAAAATATCTTCAAACGCACAAGATGAGTATTCGTTCGGAAATACATATCAGCCCGGATATACCATTATTGCATTGGCTAATAACCAGCTTAAATGGGAAACTACAGAACAGACAAATATCGGGGTAGACCTGGGATTCCTGGATGAGCGTATTACATTTACCGGAGAGGTTTATCGTAAAATCACACGTGACTTGTTGCTGAATGCCGATCTACCGTCGCATGCAGGTGTTGAAAAGGCCTTCATGAATATTGGTAAAATGCAGAATCAGGGTCTTGAGTTGTCTCTTGAAACGATAAATATTACAACTAAGAACTTCCAGTGGACGACAAGCTTTAATATTTCGTTCAATGAAAGTAAAGTTCTTGCTTTGTCTAGAAATCAAAACGCACTGATGCAGGCGGTTACCTGGGACAATAAATACAATACATCATATGCTTATATCGCACAGGTTGGTAAACCTCTGGGTACGATGTATGGATATATTTACGAGGGAACGTATAAATATGATGACTTTATCCACGACGGAAACGGTAATTATACTTTGCGTCCGGATGTGGCAAATAACGGACTTGACAGAAACAGTATTCAACCGGGAGATGTAAAATATAAAGATATCAATCAGGATGGATCGATCAATGATAAAGACCGTACCATTATTGGTAACGGAGCGCCGATCCATACCGGTGGTTTTACCAATAACTTTACATACAAAGGATTTGATTTGAATATTTTCTTTAACTGGTCATATGGTAATGACATCTTAAACGCAAACCGTTTGATCTTCGAAGGTGGACAGAAAAGAAAAGATACCAATATGTTTGCCGCGTATGCTAACCGATGGACACCGGAAAATTCGACAAGCGATATTCCTCGTGTCGGCGGACAGGGGCCGGAAGGCGTTTATTCTTCACGTGTAATTGAAGATGGTTCTTACCTGCGGTTGAAAAATGTAACGTTGGGTTATACTTTCCCTGAAAGCTGGTGTAAGAAACTGACGATTTCAAATGCTCGTATTTTCGTATCCGGAGAAAATCTATTGACATTCTCTAGTTATAGCGGATACGACCCGGAAGTTTCGGTGCGTAATTCGGCGTTAACGCCTGGTTTTGATTATTCTGCTTATCCTCGTGCAAGAACAATTTCAGGAGGAGTAAGTGTAACATTCTAATTAAACGTATTCAAATGAAAAAAATCAAATATATTCTACTTTCCGGAATGTTGTTTTCGATGGCTTCGTGTGAGTTTTTGGATACAACTCCCTCTGATTTTATCGATCCGGAAGCTTTCTACTCAAATGAGACAGAAATAGCACAGGCTTTAGCCGGCGTATACAGTTCTCTTTCTTCCGAAAAACTATATGGTGCGGAATATTCGGTATTGGCGCAGACTGACGATTTAGGGTACTATTGGCGTAATACAACACCGGTAGGCGTTTTTAATAACAACTATAGTACGAGTGAATCTTCTGTTTACAAAATGTGGGCAGAACTGTATTCCGGTATTATGAATGCCAATATGCTTTTAGCAAAATTGGAAGATTCGCCTGTTGATGCATCTGTTAAAACAGTTGCAGAAGGGGAGGCGAAAGCGCTTCGTGCTCATTTTTACTTTCTATTGGCGCAATGTTGGGGTGATGTACCGATGCCAAAGAATTTAAAGGCAGATTTAGGCGACGTACAAATCGATCTGGAACAGACTTCTCAGAAAGAGGTATTGCATTTTGTTGTAAAAGAGCTGGAGGATGCTTATTCGAAAGTAAAAGATATTGAAAAGGCTGTGCCGGGACATATTACCAAATCTGCAGTTTCAGGATTACTGATGCGTGTGAATCTGAAATTAGCCGGTTGGCCGATTTATGAAACTGCGGCGTATGAAGAGGTAGTGCGGTGGGGTGATTCTATTCAGTCAAAGAATTATCACGAGCTGAATCCTGATTATGCGCAGGTATTTATCAATCTGGCTTCAGACGTATATGACCCGAAAGAGTCGATTTGGGAAGTTGAATTTAAAGGAAACCGTGCCGACGCACATCAGCAAACCGGGCGTATCGGAAATGCAATCGGAATCCAGAATACGGATGTGTCGAAAGAATCAGAGGGATATAGCTATGGTTTTATTTCTTCTACATTGAATCTATGGGATCTTTATAGAGATATAGACGGTGACGGAAAATCCGATTATGAAGGCGATGATGCTACAGAATTCGTCAATTTCCCGGATGTACGCCGCGACTGGAATATCGCCCCATATTCTTTTAAAGAGGGAGCGAATAAAAAGTTCGTGAAAAACTACTTGAATTCAAAAGGTCAGCCTCAGTATGACGGCAAAGGAAATGTGACAGATAAAATTGCTGCTAAAAGTGTAATTACCAGCCGTAATGCTGGGAAATTCCGCCGCGAATATGAGGTTGTTACGCCTCGTGATAAAAATAATACGCCGATTAATTTCCCGATTATTCGTTATGCCGATGTTTTACTGATGTTGGCTGAAGCGGAAAATGAAGTGCATCAGGCGCCTACACAGCGAGCGATAGATTGTCTTAACCAGGTTCGTGTCCGGGCAAAAGTTCCTGCCGTAAACGGTACGGATTATGAAAGCTTCAAAAATCTGATTAAGGATGAACGGGGCCGTGAACTTTGCTTTGAGGCACTACGTAAGTATGACCTGATCCGTTGGAATGATTACCGGTCGCAAATGAGCAAGGTTGCAAATTATGTATCTGCTGACGAGCGTTGGAGTGTTGGTGACAATTATGCGGTGTATTATGCTAAAAACGGAGCTGCCTCTGAACGCTATATGTGGTTGCCTATTCCGACACGTGAGTTGGGTCTGAATAAACTGCTGAAACAAAATGCTGCATGGCAGTAATTGAAAAACATAATAAGATTAATCTAATGAAGACAAAATATATTCTACCTGTTTTAATGCTGGGCATTTTTGCTTCATGCAACGATTTGTTGGATGATGTGGATTTTGAGGTAACACCCGCCGCAGGTAATGTTTATAAAGTAGGTGAGCCGGTAACATTTAATTTAACAGGAAATCCCGACTATATTACATTCTTTTCGGGCGAAGAGGGCAGTAATTATAAAAATCGGTTCCGTACTGAAATTGCAATGGAAGATATTCAAAGTGCTGAATTTTCTTTTGCCGCTAAACGTCAGTATGGTGTTGAATTGAAAACAATGGAGGTGTTTATCTCCGATTCATATGCCGGTTTGACTAAAAAAGATGCACAGAGTGATCAGAAAGCACTTCATGATGCTAATTGGACGTCTGTTGTAGCGCCTGAAACGATGGATAAAGCTTCGGCTTCTGCATTTACACCGATGGGGCCGATAGATATATCTGACTACATGAACCATTGCGTTCTGGCTTTCAGATATCAGGGTACAATGAATGGAAAGGATGCACAGCGTACCTGGACTTTGAATCAGTTTAAAATCCGTTGTGTATTAAAATCCGGTAAAATCATTGAATCGGGAGCCGCTTCTTCTTTGAATTTTTCTGCTTTTGATGAATTGAAAGTCGGAACAGCGAACGATCCATATCAGTTTGTTGTTGCAGGTAGAGCTGAAAAAGGTATTTGGTTTGGCGGTAATATTGATAGTGCAAACGAGGTACAGATGCAGGGTGGAACAAAAACAGACACCGATAACCTGGATTGGCTGATTTCTACTCCGCTAAAACTGAATAGCTGTACGCCGGATGTTGGTTATGCGATTAAAGACATAACCACTACGTTGAATAGTCATACACATGTATTTGAAAAGGCAGGCACATACGAAGTAGTGTTTGTTGTTGGAAATGCAAACTATCAGGGAGCAAAAGAAAAAGTAAAGAAGATTACGATTACGATTGAAGCGTAATTCTCCGAATAGAAAAGAGAAAGAGGGTAACCCGGTAAAGCGGAGTTACCCTCTTTTTTTCGTTGAATTTTTAAGAAATAGCCCTTGCGGGGGCTTAAAATAAAAGACAGAAAATCTTAAAAACAGAACAGGAAAAATGAAGGGTTGTTTAGGATGGTATTTTTTTAGTGAACACTCGTGAAAATGATTCTGTAAAAGATTAAAGCGGCAGGAGAGGTGCAAAAGTTTCATTATATTTGCTCTGATCTAACAGGAATCTTTACATTATGCATTTTTTAAAGTCGTTTTCAATAATCATCTTTTTATTTTTAATGAATATGCCGTTGTTTTCAGCGGTAGGAAATGTTAACGCCTTTAAATTTAATGAGTTTCTTCCATCCAGTTTTGTCTTTACCATGGCTCAGGATAATCAGAACCGAATCTGGTTTGCCACTTCTGACTGGATATCGTCTTTTGACGGTTATTCGATCCGTAATCTGAAGAAACCGGAACAAGCATCTCAGTTCAGACCGGTTATTAATAAATTGTTTTTTGATCATACGGGTAATCTTTGGATTGCCACGCTTCAGGGATTATTTTTTTATGATATAAAAAATGGCGAATATCAGTTTATCTTGTTTGAGAATTCGGATTTACTGCATAAGAGTAATATCATATATGATATAACGGAAGATAAAAATAATACGCTTTATTTTGCAACTCGTAATGGGATCTATTCTTTAAAAGGGAAAGATGCCACTCCGACCCGGTTGAGCAGTTTTGCTTATCATGAAACATTTAATGGAAAGACAAAGTCCGAGCGCATTGCCCGTTGTCTGCTGTTTGATAATCAGGGGTATTTATGGGTCGGAACAGAAGGTAACGGCCTGTTGAAAATTAGTATGCGGGACAACTCTTGTGAGCGGTTTTCTCAAAATGATCAGCGTGTGGTAGCATTGCCGTCTGATTTTGTCGAATCCCTTCATGAAGATATTTTGGGCATGATCTGGGTAGGAACAACAAACGGGGTTGTTATGTTTGATCCCGCGAAATCACAGTTTCATAAGATTCCGTTGACGAAGGATGTTTTGTCGGCAATTACGGTGCATTCTATTTCTTCCGATAACAGAGGGAATGTTTTTATAGGGACCAATAATGGGCTCTATGTTTATGAGCGTAATTCAAAACGTATTTCTCGTTTTGAAAATAATCCGTTTGATAATAACTCTTTATCGAGCAACTATATTAAATATTTATTTAAGGATCGTTCGAATGCGTTGTGGATTTGTACTCAAAGGGGGTTGTCACTCTATGAAGAGAGTCCGGAGTTTAATTTATACCAACGGGTTTCTCATGATTCTACCTCGTTGATAAGTAATCAGATTCAGTTTTTGACAGGCGATACGGTTCGTAACAGATTATATGTCGGAACGAAACGAAACGGTTTATCGGTATTTAATCCGGAAACCGGTACGTTTAAAAACATTGAATGGGGAAAAGAGCGAAGTATGTGTCTGCATTATAAAGCGATGCTGTGTTCTTTTTTGACTTCGAAAGGAGAATTGCTGATCGGCACAGAAAATGGCTTGCTGACGTATACGCCTGAAAGGGGATTCAAAGAATCGGAATATCAATCATTGATACGTCCGTTAGGAAATGAAATATATGCCATTCAAGAGGATTCGTTGGGTAACTTTTATCTTTCGATTTTGGATAAAGGCCTTTTTTATCTGAATACACAAAATAGAACTCTCAAGAAAATAGAGTTAGTAAATGAGCAGCCGCATAAGGATATTTATACCAATATAAAAGTATTGCATAAAGATTATAAAGGGCGTATCTGGGTAGTGTTCCGGCAGGGCGGCTTAGTTTGTTACGATCCTTTTACTCAGCAATCCGTACATTATCACAAAGAAGATTATCCGTTATTAAATAGTAATACCATTTGGTCATTACTGGAAACCCGTAAGCATCATCTGCTTATTGGAACGATTAATGGCATTAGTGTGTTTGATCTGGAAGAAGGACGTTTTGTGACGAGCAAACCATTAATAGAGCTTGAAAATCATGTGATTTTTGGTATGTTGGAAGATGTACGTAATGATGCTTTGTGGATTGCTACGGATAATGGTATTTTCCGTTATAAACGTAAATCCGGCGATCTGATCCTTTTTTCTGAACGGGATAATTTGCAAGGCGCTACTTTTAATTATCAGTCTTCTGTGATTTTAAATAAGTCATTGTTTTTCGGAGGAGATAATGGTTTGAATGAAACAGATCTGTCGGTTAAAATAGAGAATTCCTATCTCGCTGACCCGCAGGTGGTAGGTGTTAAGATCGGTGGCCGTTCGGTTTTATTGAAAGATTTCGGATTTAAAGACGGGGTATGGCAAATCGGAATAGAACGAAACCAGCCGCTTGAAATCAGTGTCTCTGCATTCTCCTTCCAAAAAATGTGGCGTAATAATTATCGCTATATGCTGGTCGGACTAGACAGTGTAACACATTATGTATTGAAGGGTACAAATAATATCGTTTTGCCTAAACTTCCGCGAGGCAGATATAAACTGATGCTTTCAGCCAGTAATAGTGCCGGTAATTGGAGTAATCCGAAGGAAGTTGCTGAGATCCGGGTATCTTTTCCGAAGAATACTACGATCCTCCTGTTATTCGGAGGGGCTGTAGCTCTGGCTATATTGATAGTGCTTTTCTTTTTACGAAAAGATCGTTTTCGTAATTTCTCGAATGTTATGATCAAGGAAGATAAGGCACAGGAGGCAGCTCCGTTGCCCGAAATGATGGAATCTGTTCAACCCGATGTGGATGAACGCACAGAAGCCTTATTGGCAAGGCTGGATGAGATTATGGAAAAAGAAACTCCTTATCTGAACAAACGTTTCAGTAAAACTCAGTTGGCAGGGATGATGCGTATTACCGAACCTCAATTATCGCAGTTATTAAAAGATTATCGAGGAAAAGGATATACGGATTATATTAATGAATACAGAGTGGAGTATTTTAAGAAAATGATCGCCGAAGAAAGTTTTAAAGATTATACGCTTCTTTCGATTGGTATTGAATGCGGATTTAACTCTAAAACATCTTTTTATCGGGTATTCAAATCTTTCACAGGCTTAACGCCGTCTGAATATATAGACCGGTTAAAAGCATCTGCCGGGAAAGAATGATCAAAATAAGGCAATCAGGCCATTGTATCTGAAGAGCGTTCTTCGGGTATAATGGCCTCTTTTTTTTGAGGTATCTGCTTCTTTATTATTCCGCCGATTGCCATTATGACCGTTGAAAGAATCACAACAATTATTACTAAATGAAGGGTGGTCGGTGGTAATAGCTGCGTGGCAGGAATATACATGAACAGTAAAATTGAGACTAATCCCCGGGGTGCAAAGAATAGTCCGGGGAAGATGGCTATCCTGAATATTTTTAGAAAAACGAAGCGGATTGAATAAGCAAAGATTAAAATTCCGACGGCCCAAAGAATACTTTTGACCGATAATAATTGCATGGGATTAATGAAAAAACCAAGTAATAGAAAGAAAAAAGAGCGTACCATAAAGTTTACTTCGGATACGATATGATGAAATTCTTCAAAATTGGCATTAATCCGATCGGGATGAATACGCCTGAATATTTTTACTTTGGAAAATCTGGATAAATTCCCGACAAAAAGCCCGAAAACAAAGATGAATATCAGACCGGGGAGTTTGAAAAATTCTGAGATTTCAAATACAAGGACTAAATT
>JAVWBH010000048.1:0-2254 GCA_036649595.1 Bacteroidales bacterium | reverse complement strand
GCCGGCAGGCAGAAACCCTAACAGCCATGCTATAAAGAATGTGGCGATAACAGTCAGTAAAAAAGTCCCGCCCAGTTGTAGGAAGAAAATACCTGTCTGGTCAAGCAGATTGCCTTGATCTTGTGTTACAAAATCGAAAAACAGAATCCCGAGGATATCCGAAAAGCTGCTCTCATAAATTATTTGTTCTTTTGGTTTTTCCTGAAGTATTGAAACAGCCGGTATGGCGATCGCACTACTGATGATGGCAAAGGGAACTACGTTGACCAGAGCTTCCTTGAACGGAGCCGGATGAATATATGTGAGAATCCAGGCTCCCAGAAAACTGAACGCGAGCATCGGTAATATGCTCATCAGAAACATTTGTAAAATGAGTTTGTTTTTTTGCGGAGACCAGCGCAGGTCCATCGATCCCTCCAATACAACAAGGATCAGGCTGATGCCCCCCATGAATAAAAGATAGGGCGTCAGATCTGGTAATGGTATTTTAAAGCGAATGGCCAGAAAACGTAAGAACATCCCGACAATTAATAGAAAAATAATGGCCGGAACTTTGATTTTTTGGCTAAGTACGTTTAATACATAGCTGAGAATGATGAGGAAAGCAAACAGAATGATAAGAATCTGAATCATAATATGGCTACTTTAATCATCTAAACAGTTAAATAGATAAATAGGTTTAGTCTTTATCTTTTCGGATAAAATAAAAAAAATGTTTAATTTAGTAGGCTTAAAAGCATTTGGATTCATATAGTGATAAAAAAAATTAAATTATTAATGCATTATTTGCTTTTATTTTGCTGTTTTTGATTAATTTAGTTCTGTATGAATTTGTATTATCGTATTGCCGACCATGTCGTGTCGGTTATTGTTTCCTCTAAATCAGAAGTATTTGATAATCTTCCGGCTTTTTCTTCCTTTTTATACGAACCGGATTCTGAAGAAATCGTTGGCCGTTTATTAGAAATTTCTTTGGAGGCAGAATTAGAAAGACCGGATGAAGAAACTCATTGTTTCGATTGGGAAGGGACGCGGTGTAGCATATTCCAAGAAAAAGAGGGATATCTGGTTGAGTTGGTTCAAATACATACAGGCAGGAAAGAACTGATGAGAAGTACCTCGGATTGGCGGGAAGTGAAAACAACACTTCGGCCCGGGCAGGCAGACTTTGGCTTTTTTCTGAGTTATTTTATTATGATGTCGTATAGCTTTGCATCTGCCTCTTTTAAAACATTGATGATGCATGCTTCTGTTATAGAATCAGACGGAAAGGGGATCCTTTTTTTAGGGAAAAGCGGTACCGGGAAAAGTACCCATACCGGGCTTTGGCTAAAATATATGCCGGGGACGTCTTTGTTGAATGATGATAATCCGATCGTACGTTTATTTCCGGATGGCTCTGTCAGGGTATATGGCTCTCCGTGGAGTGGTAAAACTCCTTGTTATCATAACAGATCGGTTCCGGTGGCCGGATTCGTACGGTTAAAGCAGGCTCCCGAAAACCGATTGCAGCGGTTGGCTCCGGCACAGGCGTTTGCCGCATTGTTGCCATCTTGCAGCAATATGGTTTGGGATAAGAAAATACATGATTCTGTTTGTTTGACAGTTGCGGAGATAATACCGCAAAGTAAAGTTTGTTTATTGAATTGCTTACCAAATTCAGGTGCAGTGGCACTATCTAATACATTGATATATGAAACGAGTTATAGCAAATGATCTTCTTTTGCCTGAAGTAAGTCGGAGGATAGCTGAAGGGCAAAGTGTGCGTATCCGGGTAAAAGGCTCGAGTATGATTCCGTTCTTGCACGAAAATCGTGACGAAGTGGTGTTGTCTCCTTTTCAACGGCCTGATCTGAAGGCGGGAGTGATTGTTTTAGCTTTTTTGCCACGGCATAAAAAATATGTATTACACCGTATTTTGCAGAAGTCAGGAAACCTGTTAGAGTTAATGGGGGATGGTAATTTATACGGTACGGAAATTTGTCATGAAGAAGATGTAATTGCAATTGTACGTACGGCAATCCGGAATAATATGGAAGTGGATTTTACGGAGGCATATTGGTTGCGGCGTGCAGGATGGTGGCGTCGGCTTTTACCGGTTCGTCGTTACTTACTATGGATATATAAAGGTCTTGTTGAGTCGGGATATATTTTTAATGGGATAAAACAGAAATTAAATAGAGCATAAAATGGCAAGAATAAAAGACGGGTTTAAGCTATGCCCTGTAGGAAATGAATATGTAGTGGTAGCGCA
>JAVWBH010000047.1:0-12493 GCA_036649595.1 Bacteroidales bacterium | reverse complement strand
TCAAACCTCAAATTGTTTAATATTCGTTTTACCGTAATCAATTATCTTGCCGGAAAACGGAGTCAGTTTGCTTATAAGCTCGAAGGGTTTGATAAGGATTGGATTCATATATCGCAATATGTTTCGCTGCGGGGTGCCACTTATTCCAATCTGGATCCCGGAAGATATGTTTTTAAAGTAAAGGCTTGTAATAATAGCGGGCAGTGGTGTGAAACCCCGACAGAATTTTTTGTCGATATTGTCCCGATGTGGTATCAGACCTGGTGGTTCAAGTTGTTGATTACCATCGGTGTGGCGGGGATGGTGTTTTGGGCTGTTTATTTTTTTCTGTTACGCACGCGGATGCGGATGCAGATGCAGGTAGAGCAGATGGAGCGACAGAAGATAGAAGAACTCAGTCAGGAGAAGGTGCGCTTTTATACCAATATCTCGCATGAATTACGAACTCCGTTGACGCTGATACTTGCCCCGCTTGAAGAAATAGCCGGTAAGAGCCGCTTCCTGGATAAGCATATTCAGGAAAAACTTGCTTATGTTTACCGTAATACGCAGAAACTGCTGCTTATTGTAAACCAGTCGCTCGATTTGCATAAAGCCGATTCCGGAACATTGCCCGTGCAGGTGGCCTATCGGAATGTAGATGAGATCGCATGGAATATATTTTCTGCTTTTCAGGAAAAAGCAGACCGGCACGGTATCAAATATCATTTTCAGTCGAATCTGAATGAATCTTTGCTTCCCGTAGATCAGATGTATCTGGAAACGATTCTGATGAATCTGTTGTCGAACGCTTTTAAGTTTACACCGGATAACAGAGTGATCGAACTGATTCTTGAGAAGGAACCGGAGGCCTGGAGTATCTGTGTCAGAGATCAGGGTATCGGTATTTCCGCAGAGAAGCAAAAACGAATTTTTGAACGTTTCTATCAGGCGGGACAAGATCATCCGGGCTCCGGAATAGGGCTCTCATTGGTCCGGTGTTTGGTAGATAAACACCATGGCGTTGTTTCTGTTAAGAGCAGTGAGTGTGTCGGGACCGCATTTAAAGTAGTGTTTCCCGATAATATAGATGCATTTTCGAAAGACGAAAAAGCGATAGAAGAGGCGGCAGCTCCTGTCGGGGATAAGATATCCGAACCTCTGTTTGCCGATCCGTTGCCTGATTCATTCGTGCAGCAAGTATCTCCTGCAACCGATCCGGAAACTCCTGCAGAAACGATTCTGGTGGTTGATGATAATGTAGAAATGACCGCCTACCTGAAGGCAAATTTCAGGTCGCGCTATGTTACCCTCACCGCCGGTAACGGTGAAGAAGCGATGCAGATACTGAAATTACATAAGGTTGACGTGATTGTGTCGGATGTGATGATGCCGGTGATGGACGGGATACGGTTGTGCGAACTGGTCAAGAGAAATTTTCAGACTTGCCATATTCCGGTTATCCTGTTATCTGCCAAAGGAAGTGTGGATGCACAGAATAAAGGTGTGCATGTGGGGGCAGACGATTATATCGCCAAGCCGTTTTCAATCTCTTTGCTAAATGGTAAAATCAGGAATATCCTAAAGGCGAAGGAGCGGCTTATTCATCATTATTGCAATACGATAAACATTGATACGGCTAAGATGACCTCCAATGTCCTGGATGAGGAGTTTATACGCAAAGCCATGAAAATAATTAATGAAAACCTCGATAACGAGAACTTTACAGCAGATGAGCTGGCCCAGAAATTATACATCAGCCGCTCTACGTTGTATTTGAAAATGAATTCGATATCGGGCGAATCACCGGCCGGCTTTATTCGGCGTATCCGTTTAAATACCGCTTGCAGGTTATTGTTGGAGGGCCGTTATGGAATCTCTGAAATCAGCACGATGGTCGGCTTTAATTCGCCGGCTTATTTTTCGAGCAGTTTTAAAAAGAATATCGGATGTCTCCCTTCCGAATATGTGAAAAAACAACAGGAACCCAGTTGTATAACAGAATAAAAGGTTTTACAGGAGCAAGTTAATCTACTCCTGTAAAACCTTTTTCTCTTCCGTGAATTTACAATTCTACGGCCGATAATTCGGCAACTGTTTTTGCGTAATCTCTTTCGGCTTCGAGTGTTTTATCTGTTATGTCGTAATATTGGCTTAGCTCTGTTACGTATTCCAACAGGGATATCTTGCCGGCATCGAGTGCCTTTTTTAACAAGGCTGTGTTATTTAGATTTTCCATAGCGGATCTGTACCGTTGTACGAGTCCTTGCAGACTGACCGCTTTGGTATACAGGTTTTGCAACTGCCCGTAAAACTGAATACGGGTATCTTCGGCGTTGGCCTGGTCGGCAATTACACGTGCTTTCGCCTGTTTTACCTTATTCTTATTTTCCCATAACGGCACAGAAACGCCTACACTGATACCTTGGAATATTTCGCCGGCGACATTTTCACTCATATAACCGGCTGAGAATTTAGGTAAGGAAAGTGCTCTGTTGAGTTTTACCTGCTTCTCAGAAATTCCGACCTGCTTTTTTACGTATTGCAAAACCGGGTTTTTTTGTTCCTGAACGGCATACCATTCATTAAAGCCTCCGGCCGGCAGTACGGCGGTATCATACTTGTCTGTGGCCATACGAATTGCTGTTCCTCCGTTCAGCCGGGTTAATTCGGAAAGAATGTTTTCCTGTTCAATCTCTGTCCGGACAAGTTCATTCCGTAAGTTAGCCAGCGTGAGCTGTACTTTGTTGTTTTCGATGATATTCCCGTCGCCTTTATCCAGCTTTTCTTTATACAAGGCAGCCAGTGTTTCTGCATCGGCGATGCGTGTCGTCAAAGCTGCATGGAGGCCATTGTAATAAATCAGGTCGAGGATATATTGTTTGGCTGTCAGGAGTATGGAAATCCGGTCTGCTTTGTGTTTTAGTTCGGCCTGATTGTTTTCCATGTCAGCAATTTTGCTTTTCATGGAATAGGCAGACGGAAAGTCGAAGTTCTGCTTTACGCTGAAATCCTTCCGGTTTCCGATGATTGCCGGGCTTCCCCATAAATAGTTGAATTCCACTTCCGGATTACTCAGATAAATATCGGTGCGGTTACCGATTTTGTCGGCTTCGGTTGCTTGGCGTAAAGCCTGCAGGGTCGTATTGTTTTTCTCTATTTCGCCCAGTACCTCTTCTATGTTGGTCTGAGCCGACAGGATTGCCGAAACAAATAAAGAGGTCAGTAACGTGAATATCTTAATTCTCATTGTTTGTCATTTTTGATTTTTTGTTAATCAGAATATACATCACAGGAATAATAAATCCGTTCAGCAGGGTAGAGCTGATCAGTCCGCCCAGCAATACCTTGGCCATCGGACTCTGAATTTCATTACCCGGCAGATCTCCGCCCAATGCCAGCGGAACCAGCGCCAGGGCGGAAGTCAGTGCTGTCATCAGAATCGGGTTCAGCCGGTCGAGCGATCCGTGTATCACGCTCTCTTTTACAGATAATCCTTCTTCGCGCAGCGTATTGTATCGGGAGATCAAGAGCATGCCGTTGCGGGTAGCGATACCGAAAAGCGAAATAAAACCGATAACAGCCGGAATGCTGATTACCCCGTCGGTAAAGAAAATAATAAAAATACCTCCGATCAGTGCCAATGGCAGGTTCAGCAGGATTACCGCCGACTGTCTGATACTTCTGAATTCGTTGTACAGCAGCAGGAAGATAACCAGTACGGAGAAGATCGATGCGATCATCAGTGTACGTGAAGCCGCCTGCTCGCTCTCAAACTGACCTCCGTATTCAATGTGATATCCTTCGGGTAATTCGATCCGGTCATCAATTTTATCCTGAATATCATTTACCACACTGCTTAGGTCGCGTCCCGACACATTGGCGGAAATAACAATTTTGCGCGCCGCATTTTCACGGTTGATCGTATTCGGACCGGTCGAAGACGTAATCTGCGCCACATATTCGAGAGGGATTTTACGTCCTCCCGCATCAATGGTGAGATTTTTGATTCTTTCAATACTGTTCCGGTTTTCATCACCGACTTTTACCGTCAGGTCAAAAGCTTTCGCTCCCTCATATACCTGAGACACCACTTCGCCCGCCAGCAATACATTTATATATTCGGCAAACTGAGGTAATGTAATTCCGTATTTGGCAAGCATTTCCCGTTTGGGGGTAATTTTTAGCTGAGGCCTTTCTACCTGTTGTTCTACATTCAGATCAGCGATCCCTTTTATCGGGCTGATTTCTGATTTGATTTCATTTCCCAGTGCGAACATCCGATTGAGATCTGTCCCGAACAACTTGATGGCAATATTGGCGCGGGTACCTGAAAGCATCGCGTCGATACGATGTGAAATAGGTTGTCCGATTTCAATATTTACACCCGGTATTACGGCGAGTTTTTCGCGAATTTCAGCTTGTACTTCCTCTTTTGTACGTTTGTTTAACTCAAACGGAGCTTCGATTTCGGAGGTATTCACGCCCAAGGCATGTTCGTCGAGTTCGGCGCGGCCGGTTTTACGGGCTACGGTTTGAATTTCAGGTATGGTCAACAAAATCTCTTCTGCCATGCGGCCCATCTTGTCAGACTCTTCTAATGATATACCCGGCAATGAACTCATGCTGATCGTGAAAGATCCTTCGTTGAACGAGGGCAGGAAGCTGCGCCCCAATGAAGCAAGCATGATCAGGGTAATGACCAAAATACCGCCTGTCGTGCCTAATACCATCTTTTTATGTGTTAAGGCCCGGCGGAGTGCTTTGGTATATATTTCCTTGATCCGCCTCGCGATAAACGGCTCTTTACCGAGTGCCTTATTCTCTTTTTTGCTGCCTAACAGGTAACTGCAAAGTACCGGAGTCAGTGTAAGCGCTACGATGGTTGAGGCAAAAAGGGCTACGATGAAAGCGGTACCGAGCGGTACGAGCATACGTCCTTCCATACCGGATAAGAAAAACAACGGCACAAAACTGGCTACGATAATTAGTGTTGAATTCAGGATCGGCATTCGAACCTCTTTCGATGCTTCATATACTACGGTAAGGGTTGCTTTTTGCTCATCTGCCGGTTTCTGCCGGTTTTCGCGAAGCCGTTTATATACGTTCTCCACATCTACAATGGCGTCGTCAACCAATGATCCGATCGCGATAGCCATTCCTCCCAGACTCATGGTGTTGATTGTCAATCCGGTGAGTTTTAGAACCAGGATGGAAACAAGCAGAGAAAGCGGGATGGTAACCAACGAGATCACCGTTGTACGTACATTCATCAGAAACAGGAACAATACGATCACCACAAAGAATCCCCCTTCGTAGAGTGATTTCTGTACATTCCCGATCGAGTTTTCTATAAAACGGGATTGCCGGAAGATATCCGTCGACAACTTTACATCAGCCGGTAAGGTTTTTTGCAGTTCCTTTAAAGAGGTATCTATCTTTTCGGTCAATTCGAGCGTACTGGTGTTCGGTTGTTTGGTGATTGTCATCAGTACGGCAGGTTTTCCTTTTTCAGAAGCAGTACCCAGTTTCGGCGCTTTGGCTCCGATCTTTACTTCGGCAATATTTTCGAGCAGTACCGGTATATCATTGATATTTTTAACCACGCTTTTACCCAATTCGTCAACGTTGTCGGTTGCCAGAATTCCCCGTACGATATATTCATTGCCATATTCGTACAATACGCCGCCCGACGCATTTTGATTCATTCCTTTGACCACCTCCGTCACCTCGTTGAGCGAGATGCCGTATTGTTTCATACGGTCGGGATTTAACAATATCTGAAACTCCTTGATATCGCCACCCAATACCGTAACCTGTGCTACGCCGCCGGTTGAAAGCAGGCGTGGCCGGATAGTCCAGTCGGCTAAGGAGCGCAGATCCAGCAAGGAGGTCGAGTCGGAGGTAAGTCCGATGATCATCAGTTCGCCTAAGATAGAAGACTGTGGTCCGAGTGTCGGATTTCCTACGGTAGCCGGTAGCTGGTCGGCTACAACGGAAAGTTTTTCCGATACGATTTGGCGTGCACGGTAAATATCGGTATCCCAGTTGAATTCTACCCAGACTACCGAGAATCCGGTTGTAGAAGAGGAGCGTACCCGGCGTACATCGGTTGCGCCGTTTACCGCGGTTTCGATAGGGAACGTAACCAAACGCTCTACCTCTTCGGGGGCCATCCCTTTCGCCTCGGTCATGATCACCACGGTGGGTGCGTTTAAATCCGGGAATACGTCTACTTCCATGTTTACGGCGGTATAAGAACCGCCCAGCAATAGCAGTATGGCCCCGATCAAAACAACGAGGCGGTTATTTAATGAAAAGTTTATGATTTTATTCAACATCGTTCTGAGGGTATTAAATTAGTGACTATGACCTTCAGGGATAGCGGACGAACTTGCCGCGAGTTTTACCTGTATCGCTCCTGCCGTAACGATTTCGTCACCTGCTTTAAGACCTTTCCGGACTTCAAATTCATCGCCGTTGCTAATGCCCAGTTCTACCTCCTGTTTTCTGTATCCCTCTTCGTCGAGGCGTATGAAAACAGAGTAAACGCCCTGTTCTTCAATCAGGGCAGACGCAGGCACCGTCAATACCCGTTCTTTCGGAGTTGCCAGAAGATATACCTCAACAAAGGATCCGGCTACGACGTTGCCGACATTGTTGAATTCGAAGGTAACGGGCAGATAGAAAGATGTTTCGCGGGTAGATTTACCAAAGGAAAGGAGTTTGCCGTTCATTTCAGAAAGCTTGTAGATTTTGTCGCTGTAAGGCATTTTGAAATTGGCGCCACTGATTGTATTCAGATGTGAATAATATTTATCGGATACCTCAGCCCGGAGCTGTAGTTGTTTGTTTTGCGAAATAATGGCAACCGGCTGTCCGACCGATACATATTCGCCTTCATTGACCAACCGGCTCTTGATGAAGCCGCTCATGGGGGCAGTCAGGCGCAGTCCGCCGGACGACTGGTTTTTGCGGATCGCTTCATAGCCTACCCGTGCCGTTTCGTAATTAAGGCGTGCCTGTTCATATTCACGCTCTGAAATGATTTTGTCTTTGACCAGATCCTCCGAACGCTTGAATTCTTTTAGCGCTGTTTCGTATTGAATTTTCGTTTTCAGGGCCGGATCACCGTCACTCATATTTTTAGAGGAGATGGTTACAATTGTTTCACCATGGTTTATCGGCGTACCCTCCGAAACAGACGTGTTGGCAAAAGAAACAACTCCGTTCGTAGTGGCTACTACCGTGATTTCATCTCCTTGTGAAGCCTGAATCTGCCCGCTGGTTTTAATTACTTCGCAAAATGTATGAGGTTTTACCACTGTGGTTTGTAGTCCTACCAGAGCCGCTTGTTCTTTAGAGAAGACAATTTCGCCGGGATGATCTTCATGACTTTCTTTTTCTTCCGAATGGTCATGTTTGGTGGTACAATGAAGGGTAAGGGCTGAGAAGCTGATTAAAGCAACAGCCGCCAGAAGGATGGCTTTATATTGTTTAATGATTTTCATCTGAATCTGTATTAAGTGTTTACAGATGAAACCTCAAATTTGGGAAAGTGAGATTTCATTTATAGATAATTTATTTTTAGCATTAAGGTATAAATGCGCCTTTTATATACCCTGTATCGGGTATCTCAGCTATAGGTGAGTTAGGGCGATTTTATATAATTATATTTTAGCCTTTCTTATAGAAAGATACAAAATATCCGGATAGGGATACGCGTGTTAACAGACTATTTCTCAGCCTGTCAGTTTGTAAATAATCCGGAAGCCGGATTGCCGGCATTATAATTATACGAAAGGAGGTGCGCGTAAGCCGTGAAGTTGGCTTACACACCGGGATGTGTAGAAATCGGAATATGCTGTATATTCCGGGCGTAGGGTTTGAAACTCTTTCTGATGTCTGAAAAGAATATCAGCACAAATAAAAAGAATCGTATAAAAGGTATGATTAAGATGATCATCCTGGCAGCTTGCGTCGCATCTTGAATCTTTGCGAACTTTTACCGTATCCGGAAGATAATCCGACAACAGTGTACATCCGTCTGATTCAATGTGTTCGGCCGCATTGTGGCTTGTATGTTCATCATTAAATGTTTTGTCTGCCTCGCAATACTCCATAACAAAACAAACCGCATCTTTATGGCTGTGATGCGGAACAACACTCATTACAACAATCAGAATCATTGTAATAATCAGTAAGATATGTGTTGTTATTTGTTTAAGCATTTGCTTCGGTTTGTTACAAAAGACGGGATAAATATTTAATTATCCATATTTATAATTGATATTTTAAGTCCGTTATAAAATTTTACGAATTAAAAAAGGACGCATCTCGTGTGTGTGAGATGCGTCCTTTTAAAGGATATTGTATGCTGTTAAACTGTTAGAATCGAACTGTTATTTCGCCTCCAAAGGTAAGGGGAGCTCCTTTTTGAGCCAGTTTTTTACCCAGCGATTCGAAATAAAATGCGTTGTATTTCGCGCTTGTCAGGTTTTTACCCCATAATGCGACTTCGACAATCCCTTTGCGGGCACTGATTTTTGCGCTCAGCGTACCATAGAAATTTTGATACTGCGAGTTATCTTCCGTCCAATACAAACGTCCGCCTCCTGCATATTGAGCATTGAAATTCATGTTGTCGATCCAGCTTTTGTTAAGTGTCAGCAAGTAGTTTCCGGCTACCGACAATGTGTGTTTGGGTGCAAACGGAACAAATTTATCTTTGTAATCGATGTGTTCGATCTTACCGTTTACCATTTTATCTTCTGCATTTTCTACGAACTTGGCGTTCGTATATCCGTAATTGGCAGAGAATGCCAGCTGAGGCAACGGAAAGTAGCGAACTCCTGCTTCGACACCCATGCTGCGTGATTTTCCTGAATTTTTAGTAATACGGCCTAATCCTTCTTCCGAGAAAGAAGATACCTGTTGGTTACGTACGTCGATATAAAAAGCGGCTAAATCGATGAATAATTTATTGTTTAATACTTCCGCACGGGTACCTATTTCATAGTTCCAGCTATATTCCGGTTTGTAAACAATAGCGGCGCGTTCGTCAAACGGAGGAAGTTTGGCCATATCGCGTACTTCATCCGAAATATTTCCTCCCATCCCCATTTTGTCTGCCTGCGCGATGAATGCTCCGATCATCCGGCTTTTCAGCTGATCACGTATCGCATCGGAAAACATCTGGAAGTTGAATCCGCCGGCACGATATCCTTTGGCAACGGTGGCATACGCCATACACTTGTCGTTCGGGGTGTAGCGAATGTCGAAACGAGGTAGTACCTCCAGGTTATCTAATCCTTGTTTTCCTTTTATCTGAATTCCCAATGTGTCGATAAATGCAGCCAGTGGGCGGGTTACCGGTCCCATCTGCATCGCTACGCTGCCTTTTGCATAGGCTGTAGCGTATGAGTCATAGTCGAGTTTTGCTTTTTCATAATCCAAACGTACCCCGGCCGAAACAGATAATCCTTCAATAAACAGATTGTCATAAGTTAACTGCGTATATCCGGCCAACCCCCAGGTTGGAGTTTTAAAGTTTCCGGCAATCTCCATGTTGTCATTGATCAGAGAGTCTGTCAATAAAACCGTGGCGCCCATGCCCGGAATCGTTACAGGCGGGATTTTAATATTGCCGTTAATCATTTGGTCAATACCCTCTTTCTTGAAATTAACCGGCGCATCGGTATTCAGGCTCTGGTAAAAGCCAAATGCTCCTGCCAGCCATTTGAAATTAGTTTTCTTGTTTGATTTAAAAACAATTTCATGTGTGGCAGAATGTTGCTTCTGCTTTTGGTTAAGAGTGAAAAAAGACTTGTCGGTAAAGTCCTGATCCAGTTTCATATGGTCGTCGAAGAACTGATAACCGGTCGAGTTGGTCATTGTAAAATGAGTAAACTCATTCTCAACATACAGGCTGGTTGCCGATAAAGAGCGTTTGTAAGATCCCGGATCATTGTAATATACCGGCGATACTACGCCTGTTTCTGTATTCAGCAGTCCGTATGGGTATCCGTCCTGAGTTGTATATTCATAATTTGTAGTCAGGTTTACTTTCATATCGGTTGTCGGGCGCCAATATAATTGAAAACGTCCGTTACCTGATTTTGAAGCGTCTGCTTTACGGCCAGTATATTCATTTTTAAAATATCCGTCGTTTGACTGATATTGTCCGCTGAGCGAGTAAGCCAGCTTCTCATTGATCTTACCGTAGCGAGACAGATAAGCACGGAATGAATTGTAATTGCCGTATGATACGGATGCTTTGGTATATTGGTGGTCGAAAGGCGATTTTGTATAGATATTGATCAGGCCGGCCATGGTATTTCTGCCATACAGCGTACTCTGAGGTCCGCGCAGGATTTCAAGGCGCTCGATATCCAGGAAGTCGAAATCAAAAATACTTTTATCCAGATAAGGTACATTATCTACATACATCCCTACTACCGAATTGTTGGTACGGGTTCCGATTCCGCGGATGTAGATTGCCGTAGTCAGCTTAGAGCCGTAGTCTGGTATAAAGAAGTTGGGAGCGATGGCTGAAAAATCTTTGATTGAAAGCAGATTCTCCCGTTCAATACGCTGACTGTTGAATACGGATACAGAAGCCGGCATTTCAAATGTACGGGCCTTCGATTTTGGATTCGATACTACAATCACTTCCTCCAGCAACATGTTTTTGAATACAGCCGAGTCGCCCGGTGTTTCCGTTGAGGATAATGATTCTGTTTCCGCTTGCATGGTAAATCCTACTGTGTTTAATAACAGACAGGTAGGTAATAAAATTTTCTTCATATATAATAAACGATGTTGTTCTTCCAAACGATATGCAAAATTCTTAAAAATAACTTGTGCCGGCAATCGCTATAAGTAGTGATTTTTGCCGCTGCTGAAAGATTGATTATCTTTGCAGGATAAAATTGATATAGATGACAAAAGATACTTTTTTACCGGCCGAATGGTATTCACAAAGCGGAATACAGTTAACCTGGCCTCATGCGGATACGGATTGGGGATATATGCTCGAAGAGGTAGAAGCTTGTTACCTGGATTTAGCGCGCGAGATAGCTGCCCGCGAGTTATTGCTGATTGTCACTCCAGATCCGGAATCGGTAAAACGTCAGATAGCTGCAACGGTAAATATGGACAATGTCCGTTTTTTTAAATGCGATACCAATGATACCTGGGCACGCGACCATGGCGGAATTACGCGTATGGAAAATGGTATGCCTGTGGTTTGTGATTTTAAATTCAATGGCTGAAGTTCGCCGCGAACCATGACAATTTGATTACCGGTAAACTGGCGGAAGCCGGAATGTTTGATGCCGGTTATGAAAATCACCTGAACTTCGTAATGGAAGGAGGCGGTATCGAATCCGACGGGAATGGTACGCTTCTCACGACGTCCGAGTGTCTGTTATCTAAAAACCGGAACGGCGAATGGAGCAAACAGCAGATCGAAGATTATCTGAAGCAGGTTTTTAATCTGAAACAGGTGTTGTGGGTGGATCACGGTTATCTGGCCGGAGATGATACCGACAGTCATATTGATACGTTGGCGCGTCTGTGTCCGGATGATACCATCGCGTATGTAAAATGCAGCGATCCTTCCGACGAGCATTTTGAGGCATTGCGCCTGATGGAAGAACAGCTAAAGACCTTCCGTACGCTCCAGGATGCGCCTTACCGGCTGATTGCCCTGCCGATGGCCGATGCCGTGTGGTTTGAAGGAGAGCGCCTGCCGGCTACATATGCCAATTTCCTGATTATGAATAATGCAGTGCTGTATCCTGTTTATGATCAGCCTGCAAATGATGAGGCGGCGCGTGTAGCCCTTCAGCAAGCATTTCCGGGTTATGAAATGGTCGCCGTAAATTGCTCGGCTTTAATAAAACAGCATGGCTCGCTTCATTGCGTGACAATGCAATTTCCTGTAAACGTTTTAAAATAAGATAAAATGGCTAAGACTATCCGGGTAGGAGTAATACAGCAATCTTGTACTGATAATCTGAAAGAAAACCTTCAGAAGCTCTATACCAATATTCATGATTGTGCTCAGAAAGGAGCCGAATTGGTTGTATTGCAGGAGTTACACAATACTCCTTATTTCTGCCAGACAGAAAATACACAGCTTTTTGACTTGGCTGAACCAATTCCCGGCCCGTCGACCGAATTTTATTCGGCGATAGCAAAGGAGTTGGGTATTGTACTGGTAACCTCTTTATTTGAGCGCCGCGCGCCGGGATTATATCACAATACGGCCGTGGTATTTGATAAAGACGGATCGATTGCGGGTAAATACCGGAAGATGCATATTCCGGATGATCCGGCTTATTATGAGAAGTTCTATTTTACCCCGGGCGATCTGGGCTTTGAGCCTATCCAGACTTCGATCGGTAAACTGGGTGTATTGGTATGTTGGGATCAGTGGTATCCGGAGGCGGCCCGTACAATGGCCCTTCGCGGAGCGGATATTTTGATTTATCCTACTGCTATCGGATGG
>JAVWBH010000046.1:698-12628 GCA_036649595.1 Bacteroidales bacterium | reverse complement strand
CAGGCATACTAACCAGTTGGCACCTACTCCTTTAAAGAATGTTACGATAAAAGGATTTGAGGTTTTAGATTCCGCTAAAGTTGCGATAGCTGTGTGCCATGGTTCGTAGTGGAAAATATGCGGGATGTATACCAGGAAAAAAGCGAAGAACAAAGCCCCGATAAAATTTCCGCTCCATACAAGGCTCCAGTTTCGGAATGCTGTTTTCCAAGGCTGACGGCCACTCATCGTATTGGGAATGAAATAAGCACAGTTGCCGGTAAATAGTTCGCCTCCTGCCAATACCACCAGGATAAGGCCGATCGGGAATGCGGCTCCCATCAAAAGTTTCGGTAGTGCCGGATTTGCTTCAGACAAGCCTGGAAATCCATATGCAAACAGAACCGAAAGCAAACCTCCCATCGCGATGTAGGCGCCGGCTAAAAAGCTTAATATAAGCGTTTTTGTAGTACTATAATTTCCTTTTTCTATAGCCGATTGAGCTGCGTAAGCTACAATCTCTTTAGGGGATAACATCTTCATATTTATATAACTTAATTGAAAAGCGGGCGCAAAGATACAATTCCTGTCTATAATATTCAAAGATAGGTACTGTAAAACTTGTAAACTTTATAATATATCGGATAAACTTTTATTTGATTTCCCTGTGTGTTCTTTCTCTGCTCACCACAGTGTTCCTGTTGTTGAGAGAATCGCTCTGCAAACTTGCAGTAGTTGGCGACGATACTTAATGAAAATATAAGAGGGAAGATGGTAGGGGGCGTGTAATTTATTTAGGCAGACTTAAATAAATAGGCTCAAGCTGGTTGGAGGGCAGAATTTTGGGCAAAAAAAAACCTGCGAATCCGATTTGGATTGACAGGCAGCAGTGAGTAAGTTGTGTTACGCGAATTGGTTTGCAAGGCTCAGATATACATCAGTCTTAAGCGGCAATTTTAAATTCAGAGGAACCTTCTAATAGAAGAGTTTCAATGTGGTTTAGGATTTGATCTGCGTTATAACAGAATTTGCGATCGTCTGTGTATTCTTTAAGCCCTTTGTTTTGAAGGCTGAAATATACGCGACATTCTTTTTCTTTGTCTAATTCTACTACGATAACCTCCGAATGACCGTTGATTTCTTTTTTGAACATCAAACGTTTCATTTCAGGATAGTACATAAAACCGGTAGCAGTTAATTTGCTTAATAGTAAATCTTTAATTGTATTCATAATCTTTATTTTTTTTGGGTGAATAGCTGGGGGTGAAACATGTGTTTCGCTTTTAAAGACTTATCTGACCTTACAATAATTCAACGAACTCCGCAATCATTGTCCGGAGCGCCATTCGCTCTTTATTTCTGATTGCGTTACAAAGATAGGCATTATGTTTTAAAACATATTCAATCGGTTGCACATATTTTCTCCGTTTAATGTTTATTAATACTACATCGTATCGTAGTCGGGTTTGAACTGGCTGGGAAAGATGAAGATGCAGTATCGATACATATAAATAAGGTATTTTGTTTGGGAGATCGGATGCTAGAGTGTAAATTTGCCGTTTGTCAAAAAACAAGATTGTAATTAAGTTAATAAATAAAGATGCCTGTAATATCAGAACGCGGAGTGGTAATGCCTGCTTCTCCAATTCGTAAGTTGGTGCCTTTGGCTAATGATGCCAAAGCCCGTGGCGTAAAGGTTTATCATTTGAATATCGGACAACCGGATCTTCCGACTCCTCAGGTTGCGTTGGATGCATTGAAAAATATCGACCGGTCGATTCTTGAATATAGCCCGAGTGAAGGTATCCGCAGTTTCCGTGAGAAACTGGTAGGATATTATAATAAGTTTAATATAAATGTATCGGTAGACGATATCATTATTACAACCGGAGGGTCGGAAGCTGTATTGTTTTCTTTTATGGCCTGTCTGGACCCGGGAGATGAGATTATTGTGCCCGAGCCGGCTTATGCCAATTATATGGCATTTGCCATCTCTGCGGGAGCCGTTATTAAAACGATACCCTCTTCGATCGAAGAAGGTTTTGCACTTCCTTCATTTGAGAAGTTTGAAGAGTTGATTACGGATCGTACAAAAGGTATTTTGATTTGTAATCCGAATAATCCGACCGGATATTTATATACGCAAAAAGAAATGAATCAGATCCGTGATCTGGTAAAGAAATACAATTTATTCTTGTTTTCGGACGAAGTATATCGTGAATTTTGTTATACAGGAGCACCTTATATTTCGGCATTTCACCTAAAGGGGATCGAAGATCATGTGATCTTGATTGATTCGGTATCGAAACGCTATAGCGAGTGCGGTATTCGAATCGGGTCATTGGTTACTAAAAATAAAGAAGTGCGGGCAAGTGTGATGAAGTTTTGCCAGGCGCGTTTAAGCCCTCCTTTAATCGGACAGCTTATTGCCGAGGCGTCATTAGATGCTTCCGACGAATACATGCTCGATACTTATAATGAATATGTAGAGCGACGTAAGTTTTTGGTTGATGGTCTGAATCGTATCCAGGGTTGTTATTCGCCTATTCCGATGGGTGCGTTTTATACGGTGGCCCGTTTACCGGTCGATGATGCCGAGAAGTTTTGTGCTTGGTGTCTGGAGCATTTCGAATACGAAGGCCAGACCGTGATGATGGCTCCCGCTTCCGGTTTTTATACTACTCCGGGGTTAGGGCGCAACGAGGTGCGTATAGCTTATGTTTTGAATAAAGAAGATTTACAAAAAGCGCTGATTGTTTTAGGAAAAGCGCTTGAAGCATATCCGGGAAGAACATTATGAATCTAGAATTATTCATTGCCCGACGTATACATTTTAGCAAAGACGGGGAGAAACGGAAAGTTTCTCCTCCTGCTATACGTATTGCTATTGCCGGTATTGCAATCGGTTTGGCAGTGATGATTCTTGCAGTAGCCATTGTAATCGGGTTTAAAAAAGAGATCAGAGAAAAAGTAATCGGATTCGGATCGCATGTGCAGATTACCAACTTTGACAGCAATACCACTTTTGAAACACACCCTGTAGCTGCTTCTGATTCTTTAATAGAAGCATTAGCTGCAAATCCTTCCATCAGTTATATTGAACGTTTTGCTACGAAACCGGGCGTACTGAAAACCGATTCGGCTTTTATGGCGGTTGTGTTGAAAGGGGTGGGGCCGGAATATAACTGGGACTTCTTCAGAAAGAATATAAAACAGGGAGATGTATTGCAATTGTCAGATTCGGCAACTTCAAACGATGTTCTGATATCTGCCTATATTGCCAATAAAATGCATCTTAAATTAGGTGATTCTTTCTTCACTTATTTCGTACAAGAAAATGTGCGTGCCCGTAAATTTAGAATCGCGGGGATATACCAGACCGATTTTACGGATTACGATAAGCTGTTTCTTATTTCAGATTTGCGTCATGTACAACGGTTAAACGGATGGCGTCAGGATCAGGTAAGCGGATTGGAATTATTGGTCAATGATTATGACCGCGTAGATGAGGTGTCGGACGATTTGTATTTTAAATTGCTTAATAAGAAAGATGCATACGGAGCCTCTTATTATGTGCGTTCGATTAAAGAATTGAATCCTCAGATTTTTTCCTGGCTGGATTTGCTCGATATGAATGTATGGGTGATTTTAATACTGATGTCGCTGGTTGCCGCTTTTACGATGATTTCAGGATTACTTATTATTATCCTTGAGCGCACCAATATGATTGGTATATTAAAGGCATTGGGGTATTCCAATCTGAATATCAGAAAAGTATTTCTCTATGTATCTTTGTTTTTAATCGGTAAAGGTCTTATTTGGGGCAATGTGATAGGGATTGGCGTTTGCTTGTTGCAACAACACTTCCATTGGTTGAAACTTGATCCGGAAACTTATTATCTGGATGCAGTGCCGATTGAGATGAATTATTTTTATTTTCTATTGTTGAATATCGGAACTGTACTTATTTCAGTATTTGTGTTATTAGGTCCCTCTTACGTTATTTCACGAATGAATCCGGTAAATTCGATTCGCTTCGATTGATTATGCGTTAAGAAAAAAGGCGATTGCATTACAATCGCCAGGTATAGTTTCTTTTTCGGTGGAAATAGGAAGATATTTTAAAGAACAGATTCATGACAGGATCAATAAGTTCAAAAACAGGCACGCAGACAACAGGTTTTCGCGTGCCTAATTTTTTGCCCGCCTGATACCAGAAGATTCCTTGTAAAATCCATTTTGCCAATATGATAGCGGATGTTATGGCTAAAGGCAGTAAATGTCCCCGGAATAGGATGATGGATGCTGTAGCCGTAATGTAAAACAGATAACGACTGCAGGTTTCCGCTCCATAGATCATTTTAGCGGGAGTTTTGTAAAAGGAAGCCGTAAAAGTGCTGTTTCTTTTAAAAAAGCGCCATCCCTCTTTGTTGTTTTTAAAATAAGATATCATCGTGGCCGCTTCTGATAATTCGACTTTCGTGTTGCGGCGTGTTGCTACTTGATTGATAAACAAATCATCATCGCCCAAATGCAGGTGCATGTATTTTGCAAATCCTTTGTGCTCGAAAAAGAGCGATTTTCGATAAGCCAGATTTGACCCTTCTCCTTTATATGGTTTGCGTGAAAGGGCATATCCCAGGTATCTTAAAGCATGAAGGAGCAGATCGAAGGCTATGAAACGTTCGCCAAACCCTTTTTTCTGTTCAAAGCGGGTGTATCCCAAAACAATATCTGTTTTGTCGGTAAAGTTGCGTGACATGCTGTGTATCCAGTTTTCGGAGGCAGGGCGGCAGTTGGCGTTTGTCAGTAAAATAATTTCGTGTCGGGCGGCTTTGATCCCAAGTGTCAGGGATAGTTTTTTGCGACTCAGGTTGCGTGCTCCTTCTGCCAGAAAGGTGTGATAAAGATGGGTGTATTTGTTTTCGAACGCAGACAATACCTCTTCTGATTCGTCCGAAGATCCGTCGTTTACCACGATTACTTCATAATCAGGATAGTTTTGTTCTAAAAATGACGGAAGGTTGGCCGCGAGTTGTTCTGAATCGTTATTTGCATAAATAACAACCGATACTCCGGGCTGAGTCGTGTTATAGTGTATCTTTTGTTTTTTTTCTGCGTTTATGCGATAAAGAGGCTGGATATAGAAATAAAGATAATAGAAGAGTTGAATACAGAGTAACAGCAGTAATGCTCCCGGCAGAATAAACTGAATGGTCGACAATTCTGACAATGAAATCATCATGGGATAATGTTTTAATTTATTTTTTCACAAAAATAGTATGTTTAAACAACAAGAGGAAATCCCCGGGGAGATTTCCTCTTGTTGTTTAAATGATAATCGACTGTTATTTTTTGTTATTAGGGCAATCCTGGTTTTTTCCTGGTTTTTTTCCATTATGACGGCGCCCGTCTTTCCCTTTTTTATTCATATTCTGTTTCTGGTCTAACTGAAATTCCAGATATTTCGTATATTGATCCGGAGTCAGAATAGATTTTAGTTTCGCCCGATTTTCAGATCTTCTTTTTTCTACTGCGGTTTTGCGTGCCGCGGTATCTGCTTTTTGCTGATCAGTTAAAGAGCGTTGCTCCTGGCGGAATTTTTCGCGTTCAACTTTCTGTTGCTCGTAAAAAGCTTTCATCTCATTTACCTGCTTTGGTGTCAGGTTTAGCTCCTTAACCATTCTCTCACTCGGATATTGTTTGGGAGCTTTCACTTCTTTTGTATTTGTTTGAGCTGAAAGGGAAAGGCCCATAATAAGGCATAAAGCAGATGCAATAAATTTTAGTTTCATAAAATCAAGAATTAAATTTTTTATGTTTTATCATTCGCCGATGGCCGGTCGGCTTGATTAAAGCTTTCAAAGTAATAGACCGTAATCCGGTGCTTTCGTTTAATCGAGTTAGATTATTTAACAATAAAAGTATTTTTTGTTATGTCACGCTATAAAATGAGGATTGTTATGTAAGTTTGTAATAGATCGAAAAAAGAATGATATGGCTCAACCATTAGCCGATAGAATGCGGCCAAAAAATCTGGATGAATACATCGGACAGAAACATCTGGTCGGTCAAGGCGCCGTTTTAAGAAAGATGATAGATTCCGGAAATGTCTCTTCATTTATATTGTGGGGACCACCCGGAGTGGGGAAAACTACATTAGCGAAAATAATCTCGAATACGCTCGACCGCACGTTTTATACATTAAGTGCCATCCAGTCGGGAGTGAAAGATGTACGTGATGTAATTGAGAGTGCAAAACGAAACCGGATGTTCGAAACAAAAAGTCCGATTCTGTTTATTGATGAAATTCATCGTTTCAGTAAATCACAACAAGATTCATTGTTGGGAGCTGTTGAAAACGGAACGGTAACGTTGATAGGGGCAACTACGGAAAATCCTTCTTTTGAAGTGATACGTCCTCTTTTATCCCGATGTCAGGTGTATACTTTGCGTCCTTTGGAAGAGGAGGATATGTTGCAGTTGCTTAACCGTGCGATTCATCATGATCTGGAATTGAAACATCGCAAATTCGAGGTGAAAGAAACCAATGCTCTTTTTCGTTTTGCCGGCGGGGATGCCCGTAAATTGCTTAATATCATAGACCTGCTGAGCGGTTCTGAAGATCAGCAAACAATAGAAGTGACAGACCGGATTGTTGTTGACCGGTTGCAGGAAAATCCAATGGCTTATGATAAAGGCGGAGAAATGCATTATGACTTGATTTCTGCTTTTATTAAATCCATAAGGGGGAGTGATCCGGATGCTGCTATTTATTACCTGGCCCGTATGGTTGCCGGGGGAGAAGACCCTTCTTTTATTGCGCGCCGATTGATGATTCTGGCTTCAGAAGATGTTGGTTTGGCTAATCCGAATGCTATTTTATTGGCAAATGCAACTTTTGACGCCGTGATGAAAATAGGATGGCCCGAAAGTCGGATTATTTTGGCGGAAACAACGATTTATCTGGCTACATCTCCTAAAAGTAATTCTGCTTATCAGGCTATTAATGATGCGCTGGCATTAGTGGAGCAGACCGGAAATTTACCCGTACCGCTTCATTTAAGAAATGCGCCTACTAAACTGATGAAAGAGATGAATTATGGGAAAGATTACAAATATGCCCATCAGTTTGAGGGGAATTTTGTCAAACAGGATTTCCTGCCGGAAAAGATCAAGCATCTTACCATCTGGAAACCGCAGCAAAATCAGGCCGAGATGAAACTGGCAGATTATATGAATATCTTGTGGAAAGACCGCTATAAAAAATAAAAATGCTATCCGGAATCTATTTCCGCTGGCACTTTATTTAATACAGTGGATTATTTATTAGAAAAAAGTCGTTTTTCTGTGCCGATTATGATATGTTTAAGAATATTTGTTTATTTTTGAGATGTACGCATGTGACGGATTTACGTTTTCTTTAATTATTTTTGAAAATTGCCTATACACATTATAAAACTCTTGGAGTATGAAGAAACATAATTTTTATGCAGGGCCCTCTATCTTAAGTCCATATGCGATAGAGAATACTGCAGCAGCAGTGAAGGATTTTGCCGGAATGGGTTTGTCTCTTTTGGAAATTTCGCATCGTAGTAAAGAATTTACGGCTGTGATTGAAGAAGCGCAAGCGTTGATAAAAGAACTATTGGAAATACCGGAAGGTTATGAGGTTCTTTTCCTGGGCGGCGGGGCAAGCATGCAGTTTTGTCAGGTTCCTTTTAATCTGCTCGAGAAAAAAGCGGCTTATACGGAAACAGGAACGTGGGCTAAGAATGCAATTAAAGAGGCTCGTTTTTTTGGCGAAGTAGTTGTTGTAGGTTCTTCAGCTGATAAAAACTTTTCATATATTCCGAAAGGTTATGTAATTCCCGAAGATTGTGAGTATTTCCATTATACGTCGAATAATACAATTTATGGAACGGAAGTGTTGGAAACTCCAAATGTTAATGTGCCATTAGTATCTGATATGTCGTCTGATTTTATGTCACATCCGCTCGATGTTTCTAAATTTGACTTGATTTATGCCGGGGCACAGAAAAATCTGGGGCCGGCCGGTGTAACGATTGTAATTGTAAAGAAAGATGCTCTGGGACATGTGTCTCGTCCGATTCCGACAATGTTGGATTATCGTACACACATTGAGAAGGAGTCAATGTATAATACGCCTCCAGTATTGCCTATTTACACAACGTTGCAAACGTTGAAGTGGTATAAAGAACTGGGTGGCCTGAAAGAGATCGAAAAACGTAATATTGCGAAGGCAAAATTATTATACGATGAAATTGATCGCAATAAAATGTTTGAAGGAACGGCTGCTAAAGAAGACCGGTCACGTATGAACGTTTGTTTTGTGATGACTCCTGAATACAAGGATAAAGAGGCTGATTTTCTTGCCTTGGCTTCACAAAGAGGTTTGGTGGGCTTGAAAGGCCATCGTTCGGTTGGCGGTTTCCGCGCATCAATCTATAATGCGATGCCAATTGAAAGCGTGCAGGTGTTGGTAGATGCCATGCGTGAATTTGAACAACAAAAATAATAACACTAAATATAAAGGTTATGAAAGTATTGATAGCTACGGAAAAACCTTTTGCTCCAATAGCAATTACCCGGATGCGGGAAGTATTGGAAGGAGCCGGCGTGGAGGTTGTTCTTCTTGAAAAATATAAAGAAAAAGAAGAATTACTGGACGCTGTAAAAGATGTAGACGGGATCATCATCCGAAGTGATATTATTGATGAAGAGGTAATGGATGCCGCGCCCGAGCTGAAATTGGTTGTTCGTGCCGGTGCCGGTTATGATAATGTAGATCTGAAAGCTGCTTCGGAAAAAGGGATCGTCGTAATGAACACCCCGGGACAGAACGCGAATGCGGTTGCAGAACTGGTATTTGGTATGCTTTTATTGATGGCGCGTAAGAATTTTGATGGTTCTGCGGGCACGGAGTTAAAAGACAAAACCCTCGGACTGCATGCTTACGGTAATGTAAGCCGTAATGTAGCGCGTATCGCAAAAGGATTCGGAATGAAGGTCTTTGCTTTTGATCCGTTCTTATCGGCCTCCGACATTGAGGCAGAAGGAGTAACTCCGGTTGCAACAATCGAAGATCTGTATAAACAATGCCAGTATGTGTCTTTACACATTCCGGCTACTCCGCAAACGATTCATTCAATAAATTATGACTTGTTGTCTTACATGCCAAAAGGAGCAACGCTTATCAATACGGCTCGTAAAGAGGTGATTGATGAAGAGGGCTTGCTGAAATTGATGAGTGAGCGTCCTGATTTTGTGTACGTTTCGGATATTCGTCCGGCTAAAGCAGACGTATTTATTGCTGATTTTCCGGATCGCGTTTTCTTTACTCCAAAGAAAATGGGAGCGCAAACAAATGAGGCAAACATAAATGCAGGAATTGCGGCGGCCCGACAAAGTGTAGCTTTTTTAGAACAAGGAATTGATAAATTTCGGGTAAATTAAGAAACGTGTATTTTTAGACTCACCATAGAGAGGCTCTTCTGTTAAAGAATGAGCCTCTTATTTTTTATATAAGCGTTGCAAAATAAGAATTTTATTAAAAAAAAGCAGAAGTTGATTTGTCTTAGAGTTCGCTTTACTTATATTTGTGAAGAAACACGAATAAAGTAAATCGCTTTAAAAGGGAGTAAATATGTTTGGGAAGTTGGATGATATTGAAAAGCAAGTGCTGGATTTAGTTAAGAAAATCGATTCGGGGAAATCAAAGGAGTTGAAAGATAGCGTAAATCGTCTTGAAGAGACGCTAAACGTGGCTGAGATTTCTGTCTGCCAATGGAGCGAAGATCGAGTGCTGGAGATGGCTAATCAATATTTCTTTGATAACTTGTCATTGCCGGTAGATGCTTCGTTTGAACAGATACAGCAAAGGATCCGGGAGGTTTTTTATGCAGAAGATTTAATTCGGTTTAAAGAGGAATATACCTTGTGGAAAGCTGATAAATTAAGTAATTCTTTTGTGTTTGAATTCCGCCGGCAAGTTAATGATGATACACAGTGGTTACGGGTTGTTATTACTCGTAAAATTGATGAGGAAAAAACGGCCTATACGGCGATCTGCTGGAATATAACTTCGGAAAAGAGTAGTGCTCAGGATGCGAGTCAACGGGAAATCTCTTTGAAAGAGCAGAATCAGAAGCTTTCTAAACTGATCTTAGATATTGAGTCTCGCCGGGTTGATCTTGTCGAGAATCAAAATGCCATCCATGCAAATCTTTGTGAAAGTAATGCTTATATGTGGAGTTGGAAAATTCCCGAAGGATTGGTGCGGATCGAAATGCCATCTCTTGAATTTGAAGATCAGGTATCAGAAGATATATATACCTTTGATAAGATCATAGACAAAATTCACCCGGAGGATGTGCAGAAGATCCAAATGGATAAGACGTATAATATTTATAAGCAGAACGATACATTTTCAGTTGAACTGCGAATCAATTATGACGGAACCGGTTATAATTGGTTTGAATTCAGGGGCAGCGTAGTTGAGCGTGCCGCCGACGGAAGTATTTCGTATTTGCGGGGTATCTTTTTGAATATACAAAACAGAAAAAGCACCGAGTTGTCTCTGTTACAGGAGATCGACCGTTTGAGAGAAGCCGATCGGCTTCGTAATTCGATCTTCTCTAATCTGACACAGGAAATACGTACTCCATTACATGCAATTGTTGGTTTTTCTGATATCCTGGCTTTGACAGAGCAAAAAGAAGAACGAATGAAGTATTTGGATGTGATCAAGTCGAACAATGAGATCCTGCTAAATATTATAGAAGGGGTAGTTGAATATTCTGATACCGAACCTGAGGAGGAACTCAAAAAAGACTCGGTTTGTTTATGGGAATACATGGTAGAACTTCATCAAATCTATTCGATGAAGATAGAAGGACCTGTAAAGTTGATTTTCTCAAATCCATATGATAGTCGCCGGGTTTTGTTGGATAGTGATAAGTTAAATCAGGTATTCGGTATTTTATTGAACAACGCCATTCAGTTTACTGAAAAAGGCAGTATTAGTTATAGTTATGAATATACGGATGATAAGATTATTTTTTCTATAACGGATACGGGCGACGGAATTGCTTCTGATAAAGTGGAAAATCTGTTTTTGCATTTGGAAAAATCAGAAGGCGCAAATAATAATTTCGGATTGTCTGTTTGTAAATCTTTGATTAATAAGATGAACGGACAGATTATGTTGAATACGAAGCTCGGGGTCGGAACCAGCTTTACAATAGAAATTCCATTGGTATGGGATGAACATAATATTGAGAAGCCGGTAAAGATAAATGGCCTTTCTGAGCAAAAAAGAGCAAGTCAGATTAACAAAGGGCCAAGCCTGCCTGTTATTCTAGTTGCAGAAGATGTGCTTTATAGTTTCTTGATGCTTAAAACATTGTTAGAAGACCGCTATGAGGTAATTCATGCGGAAAATGGAGAACATGCAATTGAACTGTTTAAGGAAACAAATCCTGTTTTTGTTTTCATGGATATAAAAATGCCGGTAATGGACGGGATTGAGGCAACCCGCCGTATTCGCGAACTATCCAAAAATGTACCTATTATCGTATTGACAGCCTATGCTGTTCGCTCTTTGCGTAAGGATGCCGCCGAAGCAGGATGCACGGATATGCTGACAAAACCAACGACATCGAAACAAATAAATGCAACTATCCGTAAATACATGAGAAGGGATATTTGATTTATATATTAAGCTAATCTTAATTCTAATACCTGAAGATTATGGCAAAAGTAAAACCATTTAAAGGTGTGCGTCCGCCTGTAGCATTGGCAGCAACCCTCTCTTCCCGGCCTTATGATGTGCTTTCTTCTGAAGAAGCACGCGAAGAAGCGGCCGGCATTGAGCATTCTCTTTATCATATTATCAAGCCGGAAATAGATTTCGAAGTAGGTACAGATGA
>JAVWBH010000046.1:0-688 GCA_036649595.1 Bacteroidales bacterium | reverse complement strand
GATCCGAAAGTATACCGGAAAGCTGCTGAGAATTTTGAAAAATTCCAGCAGAAAGGGTGGCTGGTGCAGGATGAGCATGAATATTATTATATTTATGCCCAACGAATGGGGACCCGTACTCAGTATGGTTTTGTCGTAGCGGCAAGTGTGGCTGATTATATGACCGGAGTCATTAAGAAACATGAGTTGACTCGTGTCGATAAAGAGGAAGACCGGATGAAACACGTACGTGTTAATAATGCAAATATAGAACCGGTGTTTTTCGCATTTCCTGATAATCCGGCATTAGAAGCGATTCTAAAGGAAGTGACCGTCAATAAGCCTGAATATGATTTTGTGTCTGCAGAAGGGTTCGGCCATCAGTTTTGGGTGATTCGCGATAAAGAGCATATCGCTGCGATTACCGGAAATTTCGAACGGATGCCTGCCTTGTATATTGCAGACGGACATCACCGGACAGCAGCCGCAGCATTGGTTGGCGCCGAAAAAGCACGGAATAATCCACATCATACAGGGCACGAAGAATACAATTTCTTCATGGCCGTTTGTTTCCCGGAATCGCAATTGAAAATAATGGATTATAACCGGGTCGTGAAAGATCTAAACGGACTTACCGAAGATGAATTCTTGAGTAGGTTGTCAGACCATTTTGAGGTCGTCGATAAAGGTACAACGATTTATCATCCAC
>JAVWBH010000045.1:8691-12766 GCA_036649595.1 Bacteroidales bacterium | reverse complement strand
CTCCCGACACCCGGTTTTGGAGACCGGTGCTCTACCAACTGAGCTACTTCCGTGTATAAATTTAATTGTCTTGTTCTTAGATCAACTTGATTTAAGTTGATGATTGCAATTAAGCAATCGTTGCACGGAAGGAGGGGCTCGAACCCCCGACACCCGGTTTTGGAGACCGGTGCTCTACCAACTGAGCTACTTCCGTTTGACGATGACAAAAGTACTACCTTTTTATTAATCTGCAAGTGTTTTGAAAAGAAAAAAACAGGCAATATTCACTAATATACGATGTTGTATATATAAACTAATTGTAATATATTATAGTTCAATTGTATATGAATAGTGTAGCTATTTGTTAAAAATACTATTCGGAAAAATATTTATTTTAACCTTACGCTTAAAAGTATATTTTCGGCTTAAATAAGTAACTTTGGCTACTTAAAAATTGAATTTAATCAATTATCGAGCGTGAAAATAATGAGAAAAATAAGAAGAACTATTCAGATGTTTTTCCTGCTAAGTCTATTTGCAGGATATCTGACTTGTATTTTCGGTTTCTCACACGTGCATATCATTGATGGAGTAAGAATTGTTCATTCTCATCCTTATCAGAATGGACATGAGAGCAACAATCATTCGAAAGCCGAATTAATATTACTCCATGATATCTCTCATTTTATTTCTTTGTTGCCGGGAGGAAATAGTTTCGATTTTACTCCTTCTTATCGATGGACCGTTGAAATTGTAGCCACTACCTGTGATCAGATTTTTCAGGTTTCCCGGTATCTTCTACCTCTACGCGGGCCCCCCTGTTTATAAATACATCTTTTTTTATAGTTGAATATCATTCATATTCAACAGAGTCTTTATGTATTTATAATTCCATATAATAATGAAAAAAATTATATTCATATGGTTGTGCGGATTGCTATGTCTTTCTGCATCAGCCAATATTGGTGTGATAACCGGAACCGTAACTGATAAAAATAGCGGAGAACCCCTATCTTATTTAAATGTAATCTTAAAAGATTTGTCTTCTCCCGGTGGCAACCATTCACATGATGCCGGTACGATGACTGATGATTCAGGGTCTTTTAATTTTGAATCTCTTTGTGACGGCCGCTATAAAATACGGATTCAGGGAGTTGGTTTTGTTGGACGTGATGAAAATGTAGAGATAAAAAATGGGCGTCCTGTAAAATTAGCCATTGAGCTCGAAGAGCAGGTCTTTACGACAGCCGAAGTGGTTGTGTCTGCAAACAGAAATGAAACAAGTAGGAAATTGGCTCCCGTAGTTGTAAATGTGTTAAGTGGAAAAATGCTGGAAACAGTTAATTCCTGTGATTTGGCACAAGGCCTGAATTATCAGTCGGGATTACGTGTAGAGAACAATTGTCAGAATTGCGGTTTTCCGCAAGTGCGAATCAACGGACTCGATGGTCCGTATTCTCAAGTCCTTATTAATTCGAGACCAGTGCTCAGTGCTTTGAGCGGAGTTTATGGCTTAGAACAGATTCCAACCAACATGATTGATCGTATAGAAGTTGTACGTGGAGGAGGTTCGGCTCTTTTTGGTTCAAATGCCGTAGGTGGCACGATCAATGTCATAACGAAAGACCCTGTAAATAATTCTTTCCAGATAAATAGCAGTCTGAGTAATTTAGCAGGGAAGGGTTTTCAAACCAATATATCTGCAAATGCATCTTTGGTAGGAGCTGATAATAAATACGGCATAGCTGTTTATCAGGCTTTCAGAGATCGGCATGGGGTTGATTTAGACGGTGACGGATATACAGAGATCGGAAAGCTAAATGCTCGTAATTTTGGTTTGAGAGGATATATACGCCCTTCTTCAATGAGCCGCCTGTCAATAGAATATCAAACGACTCAGGAGTTTCGCCGGGGCGGAAATCTATTATCGTTACCTCCTCATGAAGCTGATATCTGTGAACAAACTGATCATAATATTAATGGGGGCGGCTTGACTTATGATTTGTATTTTGATGAATATAAGCATAAATTATCTGTTTATACTTCTTTGCAGCACATAGACCGTAAAAGCTATTATGGAGCAGGTAAAGATCCGAATGCATATGGCAAGACAAATGATATGACGTATGTAGCAGGGGCAATGGGGGTAAATAAGCTGGATCGTTTTTTGGTATCGCCTGCTACACTTACATATGGAGTAGAATATCAATCAAATTCCTTGCATGATCGTCAGCTGTTTAATGAAGAAGGAGAAGATCTTCATGATATGAAGCAAGATGTAAGAATCGGTGGCGGTTTTCTGCAAAGTGAATGGGCGGGAGATTATTTGAGTTTGCTTACAGGCATACGTATGGATAAACATAATTTGATAGAATCATTAATAGTGAGCCCGCGAATAAATCTACTTTATAAGCCCAATGATGCGATACAAGGTAGATTAACATTTTCTTCTGGTTTCCGGGCTCCCCAGGCATATGATGAAGATTTGCATGTAGCTGCCGTAGGTGGTGAAAAACAAAAGATAGTATTGGCCGATAACCTGAAAGAAGAGCGCTCCTATAGTTATAGCGGTTCTATTGATTTGTATAAAAATTCGGGTAATTGGCAAATGAATCTATTGACAGAATTATTCTATACCCAATTGAATGATGTTTTTGTGCTGGAGGAGATTTTAAGTGAGGAAACCGGAGTACAATTATTGGAAAGAAGAAACGGTAAAGGTGCAAAAGTATATGGAATAAATCTTGACGGCAAGTTAGCTTATGGCAATCTCGCGCAACTGCAGGTGGGTTTTACAATGCAGAAAAGCTTATATCGGTCTCCCCAAGCCTGGTCTGAAGACGAGAATGTTGCACCTACGAAACAGATGTTACGCACTCCGGATGATTACGGATATTTGACATTGACTGTTAATCCATGGAAAAAGTTGCAATTGGTCGCGAATGGAACTTATACCGGGAAAATGTGGGTAGGACATTTTGGTAATGACCAAAATAATAAGAAAGATGAATTAAAACATACGCCCCGGTTCTTTGACCTTAATTTTAAAGCCAGTTATGATTTTAAAATTGTAAAACAGGTCAATCTTCAGGTAAATGCCGGAATTCAGAATATTTTTGATAGTAGGCAGAAAGATTATGATCAGGGTGCCTTGCGCGATTCAAAATATTTCTATGGCCCGACGCAACCCCGGACCGTCTTTATTGGTGTAAAGCTATTTAATTAAACATCAGTATTATATTTAATGTGTAACGGATATATTTCAGTTAAAAAGATTCTGAAATATATCCGTTTTTATTTTCATATAATTACTTCTTGGATCTGTTCTATTTTTGCTCCCGGAAAGTCGCGTCTTAAAACATATTGCAGATATTCTAAGGAGTCTGCTTCTATAACGGGATCTGCTTTGGGATATAGGTTATATATTAGTTTTTCAAGGCATATTCCCTTTTGTTTAAGGGCTTCGAGGCTCAATAAAGTATGGTTTAAGCTTCCCAACTTTCCACTGGTAACCAGAATAACCGGGTAATTATGTTCACAAATGTAATCAATGGTCAGATAATCTTTCGTGATAGGAACCATAAGTCCCCCGGCACCTTCTAACAAAACAACATCATATTCCTTTTCAAGCTCAAGAGTTGCCTGATAGATACTTTCTATATCAATCGGTTGTTTATCGATTGTTGCTGCCAAATGTGGAGAACAGGGGTACGAGCGGATACAGGGCGCCGTAAGGAGGTTTTTATCCTCCGAGGAGAGAGGTATTCCCATGATGCGGCGATGTTGTTCTATGTCTTCAGAAAAACCGATATTACCTGTCTGAATCATTTTTTGGGTAATTACCCGTATGCCGGCTTCTTGCATCTCTTTTGCAAGAATTCCTGTTACAACTGTTTTGCCGATATTCGTATCAATTCCTGAAACAAAGTAAGTTTTGTGCTTCATTCTTTTTTTATTATTTGGTTGCTTTTATTTTTGCGATCACGAAAACAGGATGGTATGTAAGCGATACACCCTCTTTTGCCGGAAATTTCTTTAAATACTCTTCTGTAAACAGAAGTAAGTTGTCTTTCGTCCACCTGAAAGATTGAAT
>JAVWBH010000045.1:0-8666 GCA_036649595.1 Bacteroidales bacterium | reverse complement strand
CACTTAAATGACGAAGCACTGCACGGGGAGAATCAAAATTCATCTTTATCGTTTTGTCACTTATATCCAGAATATCGAAATGTTCCTTTAAAGAGGCAATTAATTCCTCTTTTTTTCTGTAATTCAGGCCGACACCTGTCAATTCTTTAATTTCGGATAGATTTCCGGGAACAAACGAGCTAAAGGCTAATATCCCCTGCTTGTTTAACAAACCGGCACAGCGTTTGAAAAAATGATCTTGGTTTACAAACCATTGGAAGGTGGATGACGAAAAAATCAGATCAACCTTTTCGTTTAATTCCAAATTTTCTGCATCTTCTTCCCGAAAACAAAAATCTCTTGAGCCTAATATTTCTCTTAGGGGTTCTTGTATGGGAAGTAAATCATTCAATATAAGTTTTTTCGCCGAAAAATGCTGCAAAAACAGGTTTGTAAGAAGTCCTGAACCACATCCTATTTCCAATGCTGAATGGATTTGTACGGGTATAAACCTTGCCATTTTGTGCATGAGCTGACCAACAATCTGCTTTTGAGCCACAGCCTGTTTGTTGTATGAGAAAGAAGCTTTCATAAATCGCTCTTTCACAAAATGCTTATCGATTTGTTCTTGCATAATCTAAAAAAGTTTGAGGATAATGGGCATCGTTTGTCTCAATAATATTCTCGCCGGACCAGGCTTTTCTTTGGTTTTCGGCAGGAAAGATCAGATCTCTATTTCCGATGATCACCATATCCCATTTAAAACAAGGTGGTTGCCTGTTAAGCGAGCCTGTGTAAATGCTGGCCAGCTCGCTTCTTAATGATTCGATATTCCGTTTTGGAGCATGTTCCTCAAAATAGTGCTTTCGTTCTTGGGAGCCGCACATGCGGCGATTAAATTTTTCGAGTGTAAGTGGTGATAAATGATCCAACGTACCTTTAAAGATAGAGTGAGGAATCCCTTTATCATCATTTACAGGTTCCATTGTACCATTTATGGCTATTTTACGCTGAAAAATAAGTGATTGATTTTGGAAAACGGATGCGGCGGCCCATACACCCATTGACCAGGCTAAAAGTCGGATATGTCTGTAACTTTTAAAAAGTGAGACATCCAGTTCTAAATCAGTATAATCATAACAAATACATAGATCATTCGGGGTATTTTCTGACAGAAATGGGGTGGCGTCCATACCCCAGCCGGCAAAAATCAGATCCAATGTATGATTGTTTGTTTGTTTTATAAAATAATGCTTCATGCCAACTGTGTTAATAGTTTGATTAACTGTTTGATTTGTTCGACAGTATGCCCGGCACTAAGGGAAATTCTTAGTCTGGCTGTCCCTTCGGGAACAGTCGGCGGACGGATCGGTAAGACATAAAACCCTTTCTTTTGTAATATCTCTGCTGTTGCAATCGCTTCATTATTATCTCCGATCATGAACGGAATAATATGAGAGGTGCTTATACAAGGTTGACCGTTTGTAGCCATATATTCCCACAACAATGTCGATAAATGTAATAAATGAGCCCTTTGATTTTGATAGCCTGATAACTTTTAAAACTGGAAGCTTTTCCAGGAATTTTTTACGGTTGGGAGCGCTTTCTAAAAAATACACGGCCGGGTTGTATTAATTAAAAATTCACGTACGATTCGGGTACTTATCAAAAATGCGCCGATAGAAGCCAATGCTTTACCAAAGGTGCCAACAATATAATCAATGTCGGAGATACACCCCTGTTCTTCACAACAACCTAATCCGTTGGCACCACGTACGCCGAAAGAATGGGCTTCGTCGATATATAGCAGTACATTTGGATATCTCTTTTTGAGATCAACCAATTTAAGCAAATCTGTTTCATCTCCGTCCATACTGAAAATTGACTCGGTGATGATTAAGATTGAATGATAGTTTGGATGATGTTGGGCTATCAGACGTTCCAGCTGATCATAATCCAAATGTCTGTACCTGATGCATTTTGCCGAAGAAAGTTTAATGCCGTCAATCATACTGGCATGAATCAGTTTGTCTGCAAGGATTAGCGTGTTTTCATCGGTTATCGCAGGAATAATACCCGCGTTGGCGTGGTAGCCACAGGAAAACAGCAACGCAGACTCGGCCCCGAATGCGGACGCCAACTCTTTTTCAAATAATACGTATTCACGGGTATTTCCTGTTAATAAACGAGATGAAGAGGAGGTTGGCCGGAAATTGGACGCTGTTAATGTTTGAAGAAATTCTTCACGTAACTGAATATCATTTCCCAATCCTAAATAATCATTTGAACTTAGGTTTACAAATTCATTTTCAGAATTACTATTTTGAATGGCATCTATATCATGTAGTAAGCGGTAATTACCGCTTACTTTTTTTTTGTTTAATTTCTCTTCCAGATAATTCATCTTATTCACAGATTAGGTTGCTCAGACACAACATGTAAAAGTGCTTTAGTTAAAAGGCTGAGTTCGTTTGGTGAAATAATAAATGGCGGCATGATATAAACGAGTTTTCCGAAAGGGCGCACCCATACTCCGGCATCGACAAACTGCTTTTGTATAATCCCCATATCAACCGGATTTTTCATTTCGATTACGCCAATTGCTCCTAATACACGTACGTCTGCCACTTGCGGATAATAGTGAGCCGGGGCCAGTTCTCGTTGTAATTGTTGTTCTATTTTTTGTACTTTTTCAGACCATCCGCTACTAAGCAGTAAGGATATTGAAGCTCTAGCAACGGCGCAAGCTAAAGGATTTCCCATAAAAGTTGGGCCATGCATAAATACACCCGGACTGCCAGATGAAATTATTGTTGCAACGGCATCCGTGGCCAGCGTCGCGGATAAGGTCATATACCCTCCGGTCAAAGCTTTTCCGACGCACATGATATCCGGAGAGATACCGGCATGTTCGCAGGCAAATAATTTTCCTGTTCGTCCGAATCCGGTTGCAATCTCATCTACGATTAGCAGAATTTCATATTGATCACATAGTTTTCGTGCTGCCGCTAAGTAATCAGGATGATAGAATCTCATTCCCCCGGCTCCTTGTACGATCGGTTCTAGGATAAAAGCGGCCAGTTCGGCTCCTTTTTCTTTAAAAAGATTTTCTAACGGAACTAAACATGCCGGATCCCATTTATCATAAAAGCCACAATCCGGGCTAGGTAAGAAATACCGGATTGGTAATGATGATCCGAAAATACCATGCATGCCGGTTACCGGATCGCAAACAGACATTGCATTCCATGTGTCGCCGTGATAACCGGAACGGATAGTCACAAAATTGCTTTTATTTGTTTGCCCCTTTGAAAACCAATATTGTACAGCCATTTTCATCGCTACTTCTACAGCAACAGAGCCTGAGTCTGCATAAAATATCTTATTTAATTCTTTCGGGACTATCGATAAAAGGAGTTTTCCCAATTCTACCGCCGGTTCATGAGTTATTCCTCCAAACATGATATGCGACATTTTGTCGACTTGCGATTTTACGGCTTCGTTTAAAACGGGATGATTATATCCATGTACGGCTGCCCACCAAGAGGACATCCCATCAATTAAGGTACGTCCGTCTTCAAGTATTATTTTCACTCCATGTGCTTCTTTTACTGGATAAACAGGGAGCGGAGTTGTAGTTGATGTATAAGGATGCCAAAGATGCTGGCGGTCAAATTCTAACATAATTTTCTTATTTAATATGGTATCCGGATTCTTTGAATAATAATTTGTCTTCTTCTACTTTTGATCCGATTGTAGTTAATAAATCGCCTACGATAGCTGCATTTACCCCTATCCGGAGAGCCATGCGCTGTCCTTCGGCGCTGATCTGGGCTCTTCCTCCTGAAAATCGAAGAAAAGCATCTGGATTAATAAACCGGAAAAGAGCAATCGTTAAAAGAATTTCTTCTTCAGAGAGAGGAGGGAGTTCAGAGAGCGGAGTACCCGGAATCGGAACAAGTATATTTATGGGAATACTCTTCACTTTTAATTCGCGTAAGATAAATGCCAGCTCGATTCGTTGTTGCATTGTTTCTCCCATACCTATGATTCCTCCCGAACAAACGTCCATACCGCAATCAATGGCAGCTTGTAAAGTTTCTATTTTATCTTTCTGGGTATGTGTAGTACATAATTCTCCGAAAAATGACGGGGCTGTTTCTAAATTACAATGATAACGGGTCACTCCGGCATCAGCCAGTTGTTGCATATCATCTTTGTTCATTAATCCCAAAGAAGCACATAATCTTAGGTTTGTTTCTTTTCGTAAATCCCGGTAAATAGCACATACGGAAGTCAGATCCCGTTTATTCAATTTTCTGCCGCTGGTAACAAGAGAAAACCGTTGAATCCCTTGTTTCTCATTGTATATGGCGTGTCTTAAACATTCGGATGATTCTACCAGAGAGTAAACTTCCGCTTTTGTTTTATAATGAGCCGATTGGGCACACCACTTGCAATCTTCCGGACATAGCCCGGATTTTGCATTGATAATAGAACACATATCAAACGTGTCTTTTAAAAAATAGCGGGTTATTTCACCTGCAGCTTCATAAAGATCAGAGACAGGTGCTGTTTGTAAATCGGCTATATCTTCCCGGGAGGCCGGTACTCCTCCCATAATTTGCATTTTGATTCTCTGTATTGTATTAAGCATAAAAATGAGTATTTAAATCAATAAAAAAAGCGCATATGCACCAGGTTAAAAGACCCTGTTGCATATGCGCCGATGCGTTTGTATGGATATAACTATTCGGGGCAGCTTCTGATGAAACAACCGGAAATAGTGTAATGAATTGTAATATAAATTGTTCTGTCGGTGGCTGCTGATCAGGTATTTCATCCGGATCAGTAATCAGAGTAAAGAGAGTCTTATTCTCTTCTGTCGTCTGTTTTTTCGACATGGAGGCATTCGCAATCGTATTTTTCAGATGTCCGATACATACACAACGACCCAGACTACAGAAGGATGCAAAATTCTTACGGCTCCAGCGACGGAACCGAAGAACGCTTTTCTGCGAAGAGGTGTAGTTCTTATTCATCTTTTTGATTGTTAAGCGCGGTAAATGTAATAAAAAGAATCGGAACAAAACTAATGCTTTCTGTTGAAGAAAAAGTTATATTTGCTTTATCAGATTTTTTATCAAGAGATTCTTACTATGCTATTACAAGAACAATATCCGTTACTAAAATGCAATACATTTCATATTCAGGCAGTCGCTCGCTGGTTTGCAGAATATTCTTCAGTTGCGGAACTTAAAGAACTTCTTCGCTCCGATCTTTTAAAGACGAATCCTTTTCTGGCTATCGGCGGAGGAAGTAATATCCTTTTTACAGATAATTATCCGGGAGTCATTCTTCACTCTGTTATTCGTTTTATTGAACCTGTGCGGGAGGATGAAAACTCCGTATGGATCAAAGTCGGATCGGGTGTAGTTTGGGATGACTTTTGTGCCTATGCTGTGAATAATGGGCTGGGGGGAGCCGAAAATCTTTCTTATATACCCGGAGAGGTAGGTGCATCTGCCGTACAAAATATCGGCGCTTATGGTGTTGAGGCTTGTGATATCATAGAAGAAGTGGAAACAATTCAGGTAGAGCAGTGTGAAGAACGGATCTTTAAAAAAGAAGATTGTGGATACGGTTACCGTAAAAGTATATTTAAAGGTGATTTGAAAGGGAAGTATATTGTGACAGCTGTTGTTTTTAAATTAGATAAACAACCTGTTTGTAAGCTGGATTATGGTAACCTCAGAGAAGAAGTTGCCAAATACCCTGATCTCACTCCGGCTGCAGTTCGGAATGCGGTAATTCAGATTCGGAAAAGTAAATTACCAGAACCGGATGTAACCGGAAATGCAGGTAGTTTTTTTATGAATCCGGTCATATCATTAGCGCAATATACTGAACTATTGAAGGAATACCCCCAAATGCCACATTACGCGGTAAGTCAGGATCTAGTAAAGATACCTGCGGCATGGATGATTGAGCGTTGTGGATGGAAAGGTAAAGAGTGGGGCGGGGCAGCCGTACATGATAAACAATGCCTTGTTTTAATAAACAAAAATCAGGCTACCGCATCTGAAATATGCGCGTTGGCTGATGCCATTTGTAAATCGGTAAAAGAGAAATTTGACATAACGATATCGCCAGAAGTTAATTATATCTGATTTATGCGTATTACGGTATTAGGAAGTGGCACTTCTACGGGAGTGCCTGAAATTGGGTGTACTTGTGATGTTTGTAGTTCTGCGGATTCGCGCGATAATCGCATGCGGGCCTCGGTTTTGGTAGAGAATGGGCATGACCGGATATTGATTGATTGCGGGCCTGATTTCCGGACACAGATGCTCACTTTCCGACCCGTGTCTCCCAATGCCCTTCTGTTAACACATTTGCATTATGATCACGTAAGCGGTATTGATGATTTGCGCCCGTTTTGCAGGCATCAGGCGTTCCGGGTTTTTGCAGAAAGGCGTGCCGCAGAAGGCTTACGTGAGAAATACAGCTATATGTTTCAAGATCATAAGTATCCGGGTATTCCTGACATTGATTTAATAACGATACATCGTACTCCTTTTATCGTAGGGAATACGCCTGTTATACCGATTCGCTTATTTCATTATAAACTGCCTGTACTTGGCTTCCGGATTGGCGATATGGCCTACCTGACTGATTTTACTGTTTTGCCTGATACCGAGATGTCTAAATTGGCAGGGGTCAAATTGGTAATTATGGATGCATTGCGGAAAACACGCCATTTATCTCATCTTTCTTTAGATGAAGCCATCAAATTAAGTCAGTCGATTAATGCGCCAATGACCTATTTTACACATATGAGCCATCAGATGGGATTACATCATAATGTTGAATCTACGCTTCCCGAAGGCTTTCATCTGGCCTATGACGGCTTGCAATTATATCTCTGAACCATCCATTAAAGTATGTGTTATAAGTTAAATCAAAACTTCTAATAATGGAAAAAAAGGATTTAACAAACATGAATACGGGATCAATAGCCGCTCCTGAAACTTTTTATATTAAGATTACAGCTGATGGTCCATATCTGGTATATGGTAATCCGCCTGTCGATCAGGAAATAATTGTTCCGAATGAAGACGGTAATTCCTGGGTATATCAAAAAGGAGAGCACTTTGCAACACCGGACAACAGTTGCCACTTGTGCCGTTGCGGTGCTTCTCATAAAAAACCTTTTTGTGACGGATCTCATAAAACAGCAGATTGGGATCCGAAAGAAACAGCTTCCTTCAAGCCTATTCTCGAAAGCAGCGAGTGGTATGACGGTCCGGATGTAATGTTGTCTGATGATGAAAAACTTTGTGCCTATGCCCGATTTTGTGATGCTTACGGGCGCATTTGGAATATTGTCGGAGAAGCTACATCTGAAGAGGCCCGTAATATCTTTTTCCATGAAGCCGGCCATTGCCCTGCCGGTCGTCTGATCGGTTGGGATAAGAAAACAGGGAAAGCCTTTGAACCTCAATTTAAACCTTCAATAGGATTGATCCAGGATCCACAGATTAAAGTAAGTGGTCCGATTTGGGTAAAAGGAGGGATTCGGATAGAAAGTGCCGATGGAAAAAGCTATGAAATTCGAAACAGGGTTACTCTCTGCAGATGTGGTCAGTCGTCTAATAAACCTTTCTGTGACGGAACTCATGCTTCCATTCATTGGACAGACGGCCTTCCGATGCACGGGGATGGCGAAAAATGGTAACAAATAATTTAATTAGCCTTATATAATATGGAAAATCTATCACAATCAAATTCAAGAGCCGATATCTTTCAGAACACTTTTATTGCCAAGGTATACGGATGGATGTCTTTGGCATTGGCTCTTACAGGCTTTACAGCTTTGTGGGTTGCCTCAACACCAGCGGTAAGCTCCGCTATTTATAGTAATAAGATCCTGTTTTGGGGATTATTAATCGGCGAGCTTGTCCTTGTGTTTTCTATTTCGGGAGCTATACGGAAAATGAGCTCAACGACTGCCACATTTTTGTTTTTATTATATTCCGTGGTGAATGGGCTTACGATGTCGTTTATTTTCCTCGTATATACATCAACCAGCATTGCAACCACTTTTTTTATTACGGCCGGAACATTTGCTATAATGAGTGTATACGGGTTTGTAACCAAAACTGATCTGACAAAAATCGGGAATCTGTTGTTTATGGTTCTTATCGGTGTTATAATAGCAGCAGTAGTCAATATTTTCTTAAAAAGTGCGACGTTAAACTGGATTATAACAATTGCCGGTATAATTGTTTTCGTCGGGTTAATAGCATATGATACTCAGAAAATAAAACAGATCGGACAATCCGGATTAGATCGTGAAACTGAAAAAAAACTATCGATTGTCGGGGCTCTTTCATTATATCTCGATTTTATTAACTTATTCCTTCTTTTATTGAATATATTTGGAGGCCGTCGGGATTGAAATATCCTTAATAATTCATCTGTATTTTTGCAATATTGAAACACTATTGTAGCTTTGCATCTCGAATTTATTTATAGTTCACATTTCGTTGTTCAAATTAGGTAAATTCTTGTTCTGTTATTTAGAAACACAGAGCTTATAAAAGTGTTATTTTTAATCAATTAAGCAGATGAGAAAATTTTTAGTAGCTGTCGCTTTGATAGCCGGTTCATTTAGTGTTGCAAAA
>JAVWBH010000044.1:0-12848 GCA_036649595.1 Bacteroidales bacterium | reverse complement strand
CATGATGGGTACTGTGTTGAGTCGATAATACAGGTCTTCACGGAATTTGCCGTTGCGAATAGCAACGTGCATATCTACGTTTGTTGCAGCAACAATACGTACATTTGTCTTTAATACTTTTGATGATCCTACTTTGATAAATTCGCCGGTTTCCAACACACGCAGCAGTCGGGCCTGAGTAGACAAAGGCAGTTCTCCCACCTCATCCAGGAAGATCGTTCCTCCGGAAGCCTCTTCAAAATAACCTTTCCGCTCGCCGGTAGCACCGGTAAAAGAGCCTTTTTCATGACCGAACAATTCGGAATCGATCGTACCTTCCGGTATGGCCCCGCAGTTGACGGCTATGTATTTATCATGTTTACGTACACTATTCTGATGAATGATCTGAGGAAAAACTTCTTTCCCTACACCACTCTCTCCGGTAATCAGCACTGATAGATCGGTAGGTGCTACTTGCAGTGCAATATCAATCGCTCTGAGCAAACCTTCGTTATTTCCGATAATGCCGAAACGCTGTTTGATTTGTTGCAAATCTGGTCTTGCCATAATAATCTTACTCCTCTCTAATAGCTTAAAACACAAAGGTACAAAAAATCATTTTTAAAGCCATACGTTACCGGTAAGGTTTACCGGCCTCATAGGTACGTGTACGCAAGAAACGCCCCAACTCCGCCACCGACCGGCATGAATTTTGTTCTTCTACCGAAACGGGTGTTCCCAGACTGATACGCAGGGTGCGTCCTTTGGCCCTGAAGACTTCGGGCACGAGCCGAAGGGTACGTATCTTCCAGCTGATCAGCCCCAGCAGATAAAAGAATACCGAGTTGTGACCGTGAAAATAAACCGGTACCACCGGCAGCTGCATCTGACGAATCAGCCGGATAATATTTTCGGCCCATACGTTATCTTCTATACGCAGGGTGGGTTGTATTTTTGAGACACCGCCGGCAGGAAAGAACCCAAGCGGATGACCTTCGCGTAAATGCCGTATCGATTCTTTGATCCCCTTCATATTCACCGAGGATCCTTTCTTATGGGTATACGGCTCGACCGCAATAAAATTGGGAGACATCGCTTCAATATAGGTTAATACAGAATTAACCATCACCTTAAAATCTTCCCGCTCACTCCCCATGAATGAAATCAGCGTAATACCGTCGAGCGCCCCGAAAGGATGGTTCGATACAGTTATGAAAGCCCCTTGCGGAAACTGCTTTATCAATTCGGGATTATTTATTTTATATGTAATTTGCAGGTCCTGTAATAATAGTGAAGCAAATTCGGCCCCTCGCTTATGACAACAACGTCCATAAAGAGCATTTACCTTATCAATGGCAAGAACAGAAGTGGCAAACCGCATCAATCGCTCCCCCCATTTCCCCCTGAATAAAGGCACCATTTTCTGCAAGTCGTTTTTATTTACTACTACGTTTTTCATCTGGACAAAATATTTTACAGCGGCGAATAGCATCCCCCCGATTCACGTGTGGTATTATTTCAGTCAAAAAAGCCCGCCACCTATTTTTAAGTAAGAGCGGGCTTTTATAATTTGTTCGGATTATTTATTCTGTATAATCAAGCGTATCTTCACCGATTATGGTACGAAGCGTATTTTTGAGTTTGATATACTGGATGAACAGGTCATGTTCCGGAATTGTTTTTTCATCATGCATCGGACTCTTAAAGTAGAATGACAACCAATACTGGATACCCGAGAAACCACACCGTTTGGCTAAATCCGAGAACAGAACCAGGTCGAGGCACAAGGGAGCGGCCAGGATAGAATCACGACACAGGAAGTCTATTTTTAATTGCATCGGATAATGCATCCAGCCGAAGATATCGATGTTATCCCAGCCTTCTTTGTTGTCTTTACGCGGCGGGTAATAATTGATACGCACCTTATGATAAATATTACCGTATAATTCGGGATAGAGATCAGGCTGAAGAATGGTATCGATAACAGACAGTTTGCTTACCTCTTTTGTCTTAAACGAATCCGGATCATCTAATACTTCGCCGTCGCGATTTCCGAGGATATTGGTAGAGAACCAGCCGTCGAGACCCAGCATACGGGTTTTCAGAGCCGGCGCTAATACGGTTTTCATCATAGTCTGGCCAGTTTTGAAGTCTTTCCCGCAAATAGGCACATTCATTATTTTGGAGAATTCCCACATGGCAGGCATGTCGACCGTCAGGTTTGGCGCGCCCATAATGAATGGCACCCCTTCTGCAATCGCCGCATATGCATAACACATGCTCGGAGCAACCTCCTGGCTGTTGGAGCGCATTGCTTCCTCCAGCTTCACAAGGTCACGGTGGGTATCACTCAAAGGCAGGTAGATTTCGGTACTGGCACACCAGATAACAACTACGCGATCACACTGATTTTGTTCCTTGAAGCGACGAATATCTTCTCTCACTTCCATCATCTGATCCCATTTGGTAGCTCCTGTTTTTACCCAGGTACCATGCAAACGCTTCACAAAATTCTGATCAAAACAAGCTTTCATCGGCTGGATTGCTTCCAGTTCATCTTTTACACCGTCCAGGTCAGACTGCTTCAATACCTCAGCTGTTACCGCGGCTTCGTATGCATTATCTTCAAAGATATCCCAACCGCCGAAAACAAGATCATTCAGATCAGCCAAAGGCACGGCATCCTTAATCTTTGGAAAACGGTTTTCTTCGCGTTTACCAAGACGCATCGTAGCCAGTTGCGTGATCGAACCGATCGGCTCGGCGAGTCCTTTTCTAACAGCCAGTGTACCGGTTATGAATGTAGTGGAAACGGCACCTCCTACACCCACTACGAGAACTCCCAATTTTCCTTCCGGTTTTTTCAGATCCATCTTTTCCATTGTATAAAATTTTAGTTACTGTTATTACAATTTCTGTTGTGGTCTTGACATTAAGAGAGGCAACAGTAATTTTCATAACAATCTAAAACAGAAAATGTTTTTCATTTAGTGAATTTTATACAACAAAATTTTAGCCTGATTACAATAAGTTTCGTAAATCACTAAAATCGGACAAGATATGAGGATGGTCAATCTCATTTTCCTTTTCATCCCATCCTTTCCCTTTAATCCAGATAGTCTGGCATCCCAAAGAGGCGGCCGGAACAATATCTTTACCGTAAGAATCGCCAATCACCACAATCTCTTGCGGCGGCAGGGCAAGCTTCTCAACACCCAGTGCAAAGATCCGGGGATCCGGTTTTCGAATACCGACCACTGCTGATTCGATAATATCGGGGAAGAACGATAATAGGTTAAAATCTTCCAATACGGATGCTATATTTCCATAGAAATTAGAAACCAGTACAAACGGATAGCGCGAAGCTAGCTGTTGCAAAACAGGGCGCGCTTTTTCGATAGATCCCAATGCGAAACCATAACAGAAAGCGGTAATCTGCAATGCGGCATGATCCGGTATTTCACCGGTCAACAAAGCTTCCCGCCGAAGATAATCGATTTGAAGATTAATCTTAATATTCAGCAGATCCCGAAAATTATGTTCCGGTTTTATAAGCGGTTCGGTAGCCAGCGTCCGCTCGCCATAAACATAAGCCAAACGGAAATTATCTTTCGATACCGGTAAGCCGGCGGCTTCATATCCTTGCCAGATCACCTCGGCCCAATGGGTTCCGTTAGAGTCGATAGTAGCACCGTAATCAAAGATCAATCCTTTGACCGGTTGTTTTAGAGAAGACTGTTTTGTCATATAAATTAGCGGCGAATAGTTATTTTCATGAGTAGTATCCCGATCATTATCCAGAATAATTCGCGTATACGCGTAATCAGGCTGACAGAAATACTGATACCGGGCACGATGCCCAGTGTTTTAAAAGCGAGATATAATCCCCCTTCCCGTGTACCCAGCTGCATCGGAGAGAAAAACAACAGATTGGCAAAAAGAGAAGAAAGTGCCACGATAATAAGTGCATCAATATAGCTGGCATGTTCGCCCAGTGCATATACGATAATTAATATTTCAATACAGTTTACCAGTCGTGCGATATATTCCAACAGCAATGAGCCGTAAAATGCCTTTACGCGTTTACCCCGTAAATCGCGGATCTGATTATCAATCAGGGTAAGGCGGTCGCGGGTAGACTCTTTCATATTGCGGATCTTTTTTCCGATAAACGGCAGATTGCCGGCTATCCGGGTCAGCCGGATTACGAGCCCCTGTTTATATCCGCGAAAAAACAGAATGATCAATACGATACAAGCCGTCACGATTACAGTAAGTGCTATCGACACTGCTACAGAAACCGGAACCAGCCATGCTATCAAAATAGCTGCCGTAAGCCAGAAAAAGAAATGGGAGCATACGTGCATCATGGCATATAAGATCACATTGGCAGTGGCCTTTTCGGTAGGCATATACCGACGAAGTTCCATAATACGGTAGGGTTCGCCTCCGGCGAGGCCCATCGGCGTAATGTAGTTAAGCGCATATCCGGAAACAGTAAACTTAAATACCGCCAAAAATGGAATTTTTTCTGTCGTGTCTTCCCGGATAATAATATACCAGGATAAAGCATTGATCAGATAAACCACACCCCAGACTCCGATAATCGCGCCAAACCACCATCCGGTTTGCTTCAGGTTATCCCAGATAACATCCATTCCGATTTTATAAACCATAAACAGAAGTGCCGAGATACCGAATGCAAAGGCAATATTGCGCCAAATGAGCGTCTTATTACTTTTCACCGGCGAGGAGGCGGTTATTGAAATTTCTGCAGATTCTTTCATGCGTTACAACCATATAAAATAACATACTATTCAGGACGACCAGTTCAAATACAAAGTAAAGCCACGGCATATCTATAATCAGACTGGCAAATAAGGCGATTACCCGTGTATTGAAAGAAAGCATATTGGTAAATTTCATCAAAGGCTTGCTATGCTGGCGGAAAGCTTCGTTCAACCGTAACGGTAAATTTTCATTTCCATATTTCATACGCAACGTATGGCGAAATTCCTGCATTCGGGGCGTCACGTTTTCCTGTTGGCGGGTATAATTATAATAAAACCAGGTAAAAACGGTATAAACCGGATCTTTTGAAAAACGCAGGGCATTCAATTCCTGTTTAATCTTAGTCGAATCATCGAGTTCGCTTCCTTTCTTTCCTTTTACAAAAAAGAGATGAAAATTACGGTAGTAATCGGCCAGAGAGGCTTGTTTCGTATGCCAAAAGCCGGCAAACGCACCCAGTAACCAGATATAGATTCCCCATTCGGGCGTAAGGCGCAAACAAATAGCGGCATAAATCGTAATAAACCAGATATCACCGCACGCTCCGTCCAGAATACGGCCGAAACGCGAAAAATTGCCGGTCATCCGGGCCAATTGGCCATCCGCGCTATCATAGGTGTTGGCCCATATCAGCAAGAACATCCCGATAATATTTATCCATAATTCATCAAAATAGAAAAGAATACCGGCACCGACACCTAAAAAAATAGACATCACCGATACCGCATTGGGCGATATGCCCAGCCGCTCAAAAAAAAGAGCCCACAGATATCCCAGCGGGCGATAAAACTTCAGGTCGATAAATTCTTCCGTATCCATCGATTTCAGCGACTGCTCGTACGAGAAGCGCTGTTTCTGTTCTGCCATAATTTCCATTACACTTCAAATTATCTCAACATCAATGTCTGATTCACAACATGAAAACTGCCCAAAGCAGCTTCCTGCAGAATACACTGCGCAATATAGGGTGCAGCCTGTTCGCGGCAAGGAGCGAAACTCGGCCAGTCATTAAAGTCAATAATCCGGATTGTTCCGTCTTCGGCAACAATACAATCACCGCCATATATCTTCACCCCCAGCACATCCGATGCCTGCCGGCAAATATCTCTGAGATTTTGTTCATCAAACGGAATCCCTTTCGAGGCGCCGTTGATCTGTTCAAGACCGAATTTACTATGCTGCATATCAAACGGATAAAACCAATAAAAGAACGCAGTGTTTGCAACCCCGTAAAATTTGATCAGGTCTCCATTCAGGTGCTCATTGATCACTGCTTTACGGATTCCGCGCAAAGCATATTCCGAAAGGATATTTTGAGCTTCTTCCGCATGGCGCACATAACTTACATCTTCCCGGTGAATAGCATGGAAGTCACCCCGTTTAATCCAGCAGGGCACAAAAGCTTCATGTTGCAGAAAAGGAGTAACATCCTGATCGGTATTAACGATCAGACTACGCGGATGAGGTACCTTGTTTGCCATCAGCAAACGCGTCATCCGCTCCCGCGTACAATTTTCAATCCCCGTACCCGCATTAACAACAACCAGACCTTCTTTTTCAAGCTCGGTCAAACGGGCAATCGTTTCTTTATTACGGGCCATATTGAAGATAAAAGTGTCACGGATATCAGCCCGAAGAAACTCTTCTTCGTTGTATACCGTTACTTCACATCCTGCAGCGCGCAGATGGCGCAGGGTTTCATTGAAAATGGCAGCGTCATTGCCAATATGATTGGGAGAGAATTGATTTGACCGTGTAATTCCGGTCATATGATAACCTTTCATGTATTTCACGCTTTTAAAAATGATTCCGCCACCTGAATATCGGATGCATGGTCGACATCGATAATCTTCTGAAACGGAAATGCCTGTAAACGAAACCCCTGTATAACCAGTTCGCGCTGATAGTTACGCATCCGCGAGCGATTCGCCCGGATCGCATCTTCCAGTACCGGCAGGGCATTGGATTTCAGACAATAGATTCCACCCGAAATAAAACGGGCTCCCGAATAAACGGTATCAATAAAATTACGGATATTCATTTGGTCGTCGGTATCCACATACAGTGGTGACTCATCTTCAATATAGTCTGTTACGGCAAACAGTCCGTCATGATCGGTATCCTTTTCAAATGCCCGTATGTAACGCGCAAATTCCTCCTCGCGGAAAATCGTGTCTACCGTAGTCAGGCAAAACTTTCCGTGAGGAAGACAATGGGATAACTCATAAAAACTGTGCATGGAGCTGGGTGTCGAACGCACAATCAGATGGAAAGGCACGGGCAGGTGTTTGTTTTGCAGATACGCTACCACGTCTGCCATCCGGTCATTCACAATAACAGAAATTGAAGTAGCCTGATTGGCGAGAAAAATGCGGATCAGCCGATCAATCATTTTCTCGCCATTCAGCTCTACCAGCGGCTTCGGTTGAGCAACTCCCTCCTGTGCCAGGCGGGAGCCCTCTCCGGCTGCTATAATAGCATAATTCATAATCTTTTATTCTGCTGCAGGTTCAGCTGTCAAATCCAGTTTTTCATTATCTCCGCTCTTATCGAAATATTGTTTTCGCAGCGGGTTACGACGCATCTCATCATATTGGATACGTGAATTATAAACATCGATCGCCGTATAAATCGCCTGACGGAACGAATCTTCCGACGCGAGGTTCTGTCCGGCAATATCATATGCGGTGCCATGAGCCGGCGACGTACGTACTAACGGTAATCCTGCCGTGTAGTTCACACCGTCTTCCATCGCGATGGTCTTAAACGGAGCTAATCCCTGATCATGATACATCGCCAGGATAGCATCGAAACGGTTGAATTTTCCTGCTCCGAAAAATCCGTCTGCCGGATAAGGTCCGAAACATAAAACACCTTTCTGCTGAGCATCCTGCATAGCCGGAATAATTTGTTCTTGTTCTTCATTTCCCAGCAGCCCGTTGTCTCCGGCGTGCGGATTTAATGAAAGAACGGCAATACGCGGTTTCTGTATACCGAAATCCTGTTTAAGCACCTGATTCAACAACATCAGTTTAGAGAAAACGGCCTCTTTGGTAATCAATGAGGCAATCTGCGAAACCGGTACATGCCCTGTTACCAAAGCTACCCGTAATTGTTCTTGCATCAAAATCATCAACGAGCGAGCCCCGTTGCCACATTTTTTCTCCAGATATTCGGTATGTCCCGGAAAGTCGAACTCTTCCGACTGAATATTATTTTTATTGATAGGAGCGGTCACCAACACGTCGATAAAGCCGTTAGCATACTCCTCTGTTGCTTTTTCCAGTGCTTTCAAAGCAGCTTCTCCGGCAACAGGAGTAGAGCGGGTCAGTTCCACCTTAATTTCATCGTCAACGCAGGTAACTAAATTCAGTTTCCCCTCAAGCGCTTCGGATGCACTATTTATAAGATTAAAATTTACAGGAGCCAGGTCCAGCACTTTACGATGATAAGCCGCAACTTTTGCCGACCCGTAAACTATCGGAGTACACATTTCTGCAATCCGCGGATCAGACAAGGTCTTTAAGATCACTTCGTAGCCTACCCCGTTGATATCTCCCTGTGTAATGCCTACTCTGATCTTATGTGTTTCTTCCATTTCTTTTTTATTATTTGGTTACCAATACCGGTACCTCAGGCAATAAGTTATCCTGAGGCAATTTAAGTGTATATAAAGCTGATTCGAGTTTTCGCATCAGATTTCTTTTTTTCTTTTCAGGAGCATAGATAAATGCTTCGGCTGTGATAATACGCTGATTTGCTTCATCCAAACGGGTCAGGCTCACAAACGGGCCGCCCATCACATCACCTTCTACTTCCCATAATCCGCGCATCTCTCCTACATATTTCCCGCCCAGCGACATGGTTCTGAATTCAGGATGAACATATTTGGAGGTGGTCATATAGCTTCCTTCGATTCCGCCCGGTATCTTCAGTTTCATGATCGAGTCCCGGCGGGCAATAATCTTTTCAGGAGAAAAAGCATTCATCTCCGTATAAGGTACCGAATAAACAACAATATCCATACGTGCCGTACGGCCGTTATTGGATATCCAGAAAAAATTATCCGATTTATTGATCTGAGCCATATCTGTCGGGATATTCATCTCCACGCCGAGCAACTGATAAAGCTCTTCGGCTGCCTGATGGTTATAGTCTTTCCGAAGTACATTCACGACCCGGTTCATCTCTGAGTTAACAAAGAAGTCGATAATTACCTGTTTATGCTCGGGCAGATATTTTTTCAGACTAGCCAGATCGGGCGATTTAAGATAAAGGATCATCTGCCCTTTTCCCCACACGTCGCGCGCAAAAGAAAACTTGGTTTGCGTATACAGATCACTGACCTCTATAATGAAGATATTACGTACCGGTTTCAGAATATTGTCAAACTGATTCGGAGTAACCGTTGAAATACGAAACTGCGGTTCAGACTGAGGCAAACCGGGTACATCGGAATCAAGGACCTGTTTAATCTCTTTTCCGACCTCACTGTCCAGCACGTTCCGATTGGCAACCACCAACACTTCATAAGGAGAACCGGTTGCAACCTGCAGCGTTGGAACACCTTTTCCGTTACATCCTGCAAGGAAAAGAACTGCCATTAAACATTGGCATAAAAGAAGTTTTGCGCTCATATCCGTATATAATAGATTAGATAACAGTAAAAATAAACATATTCATCAGAATGACAAAATTAATGATTATTTACCCTTTTGTTTTAATGTAGAAAGCATTCCGCAAGCAGCAAAAATATCTTCTCCGCGTGATGAACGAATGGTACAGGTAATTCCATGATCATTCAGGTAATCGCGGAAATAAATCATTGCATTTTCATTCGATGTTTTCAGCCCTACATTCGGAATCTCATGGAAGCGGATCAGATTCACACGGCAACTCATCCCTTTCAACAGATGCGCCAATTCCTGCGCATGACGCTTAGAATCATTAAACCCGTTAAACATAATGTATTCGAATGACAAACGGCGCTGTTTCGTAAAATCATATTGTTTCAACAAAGCCAATAGCTCCTGCATCGGCCATGCCTTTTCGACAGGCATGATAGACAAGCGTTCTTCCGGGAACGGAGAATGCAGGCTGACTGCCAGGTGGCAAGAACTCTCATCCAGAAAACGTTTCAGGTTCTTCATCTGCCCGATCGTAGAAACCGTAATACGCTTCGGACTCCAGGCATATCCCCATTCCGCAGTAAGGATTTCGAGTACCTTAAACAATTCGTCCGGGTTATCCAACGGCTCGCCCATTCCCATAAATACAAGATTGGTCAGCTGGTCTGTTTCCGGGATAGACTGAATCTGGTTCAAAATTTCATTTGCTGTCAGATTACCGTTAAAACCTTGTTTTCCGGTCATACAGAACAAACAGTTCATCTTACATCCCATCTGCGAGGAGACACACAAGGTAGCACGTTCCTGATCCGGAATATACACCGACTCAATCAGTTTACCCGTACCCGTACGAAACAAATATTTGATCGTACCGTCTATTGATACAGCTTTCTCTTCCGGAGATGACGCTCCCACTTCGAAATGCTCATTGAGCAACGCGCGATGCGCTTTCGACAAATTGGTCATATCGTCAATCGAAGTTACTTTTTTCTGATAAAGCCATTGTGCGATCTGCTTTGCAGTAAATGCAGGCATTTTAAAATGAGCAACCACCTCTTTTAGCTCGGCAAGTGTTTTTCCTGACAACGGCTGTTTGCCGTTTGCTGATTCTGTATTCATCATCTTGTTGTTCTCTTTCTTGTTTAATAAACAAAAATACTTGAATTTGGCTCAGGAACGGCTGTTTGATAACGTTTTTTCACTTGAGCCGTTTTCCGGCGTCTTTAACCGAAAAAAGCAACGGCCTGACCCGAGGGCCAAGCCGTTGCTTCTATTCCTTATCCGTAACCGATCAATAGAAATTGATGCGGTAATCTTCAATTTTAGCGTGGTTTTTCAATACTTCCATTGACTGATACATCAAACGGTAAGTAAGGTTATTTTCCAGCGTTTGTTTTTCAGTCTCAGCATTAAACGGAGCATCATTCTGCGTTTTGTTGTATACAGAATAAACATACACACCGTTTTTGCCTGCCAACGGACCTGTCAACTGATTTTCCGCAACATAAGGAGCACTACCCGAGATAACAGGTTCATTACCGATACCTGTAATGCGGTTTGTGTTGAATGTTACAAATTTAGCAGTATCCACACGTGCATCCATTGCTGTAGCATATGCGTCTAATGTAGAAGCACCTTTTGCTTTTAGGTCTGCAATGATCTTAGCAGCTTTCTTCTCGCCGATCAGTTCATAACGAAGAGCCGGTTCTGCCTGTGCAAGCGGTGTATATCCTGCAGGAGTTTCGCCTGTCACGGCTACAACTACAAATTTATTGTCAAGTTCGAATACTTCAGAAATCTTACCAACTTCATTCTGGAAAGCCCAGCGGATTGGCTGACGTGCATTCTGAATCATACCCAAATTATAATCCGTATCTGCCAGACGATTGTTTGTCAAAAGATTGAATCCTTTTTCAGCTGCATTTTTCTCCAATGCTTCAATCGTATTGTTTGTAGCAATAAACTGGTTCACATCCGCATATAGTTTCTGGAATGTACGGCTGCTTGGTGTTACGGCAATAGCATATTCCGCTACTTTCGCTTTTGCTACCGGCTTAGTCGTTTCGGTAACTTCCGCCACATGGATACCATACGTAGTACGGATTGTGAAGTATTTTTTAGGTGTTGCCGAGAAACATGCATTTTTGAAATCCAGTCCGATTCCGCGCAAAGCGGCAACTTCTGTAAACCATCCCAGTTCTCCGCCATTTGCAGCACTGTTGCGATCTGCCGAAAATTCCTGAGCCAAAGCAGCGAAATCGCCCCCTTTGTTTAATACAGTCAACAAGCTGTCTGCCAACTGAAGCGCTTTTGCTTCATCCTGAATAGGCAACATGATATGACGTGCTTTTACAGAGTCGGGAGCTGTTGTTTTAGCAATCAGACGATACATCTTATAGTTATTGCTTTCAAGGTAAGGACCGAATACCTGGTTTACCTCTGCTGTTTCAACAAACTGTTTCTCATCTGGAGCCAATGTACTTACCGCTACGAAAGCATCAAAGTAAGGAACATCCGAGTTCATATTTACGAAATCGGCGATATCGTTTGTCGAAGCAAACTCTACACGAGCCTTATTGATCTCTTCATCTGCGCTTTTAAAGTCTTCTTCGCTTGGAAGGATATCCACAACAAAATATTTAATTGCGCGTGTCTCACCTTGTTTAAAACGAGTTTCTTTCTGCTTATTGTATAAAGCTTTGATTTCAGCACTGCTTACAGTAACAGCCGAATCCGGCACGGTTGAAAGCGCCTGCATCGCATAAGCGAAGTCCACACTTGCTTTACCACCTTCATACTGAGCTTTTGTATCCAATGAGTTTGGCATAATTGCTTTTGCCAACATGGTATTGTATTTGTCTTCAAGACGCTGTTTCTTGATATTCTTTTCCCAGAACAACCAGAATTTGCGTGCCTGAGCTAACTCCTGGCTTGCGGCAGCACCTTGTGCTCCGTCTTCCACGCTAACTACAGCCTGAAGGAAATTCAACAATAATGATTTGTCGAAAGCTCCTGTTTCCGGATTACGGAAAAAAGGCATCTGCTGCAACATAGGCGCAATGTTATCGCCGCTTACAAGGTCAGCCAATTCTTCTTTTGAAACAACCATACCAATTTTAACCGCTTCTTCGCCGATTAGCGTTTCACGAATCAGGTTTTCATAAACCTGGTTGTTGATCTGCTGTACATATTCAGGAGAAAGCGAGTTCTGTCCGGTCTGCATCTTGTAAACTTCAGTCAAATCCTCAATGTTCCGCTGGTAAGCTTCAGTCGTGATTCGATCTCCATTGATTGAAATTACTTTATCCTGAGACTGTCTCCAAAAAGTTTGTCCTCCCGAAAACAAGTCACCGATAATGAATGCGAATAAAGCAACTCCAATCGCTGTTACCAGCAAGCCCGCTTTATTTCTGATTTTCTCTAACGTAGCCATTGTCTTTTATATGTTTG
>JAVWBH010000043.1:1077-12966 GCA_036649595.1 Bacteroidales bacterium | reverse complement strand
TCTAAGCTTTTCCTCTATCTCTTCGTATCTCATCTGATAAGCTTAATAATGTAATATCTTCAGATATTTTTTCTGACATTTTGCCATAACTTTTCACAAGAATTTATTTCTTATAAGAAGAATGCAAATTTACTTGAATTTTTAGTTTAAACAACTCTCAGCAGGGTTTTCACACCTTTTTGTCTCACAAAAAACGGATAATTATCTCTACTTTTGCAACTGATTTTTATAAAAGATATGAGACTACTTGCTATTCTGGCCTGTGTGCTGTGGGGCTCCGCTTTTGTGGGGGCAAAGATTGGATTTGAATATATGGAACCTTTGCGTTTGTCCGGGTTCCGTTTTACATTGGCCGGGATGCTTCTCTGGCCTTTATTGTATTATCAAAGGGTGAATATAAAAGCGCATTTACGGCATTGGAAGTTTATGTGCATATTCGCTTTTTTACAGACGTTCATGCAGTATGGGTTATTCTTTATGGGGCTGAACATGGTACCTGCGCCTATGGCGGCGGTAATAGTGGGTGCGGGTCCGTTATTTGTGGCGGTCATGGCTCACTTTTCGATTAAAAATGACCGTTTGACCTTGCGAAAGATAATAGCGATTGTGCTTGGATTATCGGGTGTCATATTTATAAGTCTGGCAAAAGGCGAGATGAGCGGGAGCGGAATCTCTTTTTACTCCGGTATCGCCTTGCTTATTATCAGCAATACAATCGGAGGGTCTACCAATATTCTTGTTGCAAAATATAAAGGACAGATATCGCCCATCGCGCTTACGTCATTTGCTAATTTCACCGGCGGCTTATTGCTTCTTGTCGTTTCTTTATTTACGGAAAGTTCAAAAAACGCAGGTTATCCGGCCGAGTTTTGGGCTGCCCTTATTTGGCTGGCAATAATTCCGGCCGCAGGATTTAGTATCTGGTATACGCTTCTGAAAAGACCGGGTGTCAAGGTTTCCGAACTGAATATGTGGAAGTTTGTCGTTCCGGTTACGGGTTGTATTTTAAGTTGGCTTATCCTGCCCGACGTATCTCCCGATTTGCCGTCTGTTGTCGGAATTCTGATTATCACAACAGCGTTGCTGATATTGCAATTACCCGTAAAAAAAATAAAGAAGCAGGCCGCTTAATACAGAAAGAGGAAAGTGCCAAAACAGCAAGGGTATAATTAAAGATAAGCGTGTTGTTTTAAGACTAAAATAGCATAACCGCGCCATCGCATAAAAAATAGTAAATAGATCAACTATCATTCGGAATAAGTTGTTTATATATAAATGTTTAATCAGAATGACTATGAAAAAAGGATGGATTATAATGAGTGGTATGTTATTTACATGCGCTCTTTGGACCTTTGCTCAACAACCTGTTGCTCCTTCGCAGAAACCTCCGGTAGAGGAAGAACAAACAGACAGTGTGCCTGTTGTCGTTGTGGTAGAAGAAATGGAAATAGACAGTGTTCCGTTATTTACAGGTTCTGATATGGGGATGCTACTGACGGATACAGTTCCTACTCCGGAGTGGATGACAATGCAAATGGTAGCTGTCGGCGCGGTGGAACCAATCCAGACGACAGTTGTAAATAAAATTAATACACGCTTTGTTCATCGGGTAAAAGATCTTGCTTCTAAAAAGACTGTCAGTGCCAACGCGATGAGGGGTGCCGCCGCCGCTCATGACGACGAATTAAAAGCCGTTCTGTCTGATCAGCAGGTAAAAGCTTATCAAGGGACAAAAGATAAAATACATAAACGCGCCTGGTATCATTATTGCTGGATGTGCCGCGATATGATGGGAGGCGGATACGATTATAACGGTCAGTGATAATTATTAATTTATAGGAGAGTGAGCTCGGTATTGTGCCGAGCTCATTTTATTTAACCTCCGTTTAATTCTTCTATTGTTATACGCCCAACTCTATTTTCTAAATTCCCGATTACATTCCCGATCGATTAAGACTCACGTTCCACGCACTCCTTTTAAATCTTCCTATAGTGGGGTTTGTGTCGGCTCCGGAGATCCACTCCATCGGCTGCGCGGATCCACTCCGTCGCCTGCGCAGATTTGCTCCGATTCCTCCGGAAGCGTTGAAGCGACTCTCCGGAGCCGACGGAGTGGATCTCCGGACGGTTTTTCAACGTGGGCATAGGAGATTTTCAAACAGGGTAGAGGGGCATAAATAAAACACTTGCTTAACTCTTTTAATTCAAAAGATAACTTTCCATCTTCAGGTGTATTCCTTCTCATCTTATTCGCTACTTTTGGATTTTAATATTTAAAATTCAAAAAGTAAGTATCAAATGCTTCGTATTTTTAAACTCGGGTTATTATTTGTTATTTTTCTTTCTTTTACCGGATGTCATACCGGACGAAAAGCTCTGATCAGGCAGGAAATTTCAAAAGCAGAAATGAAATTAGGCCTTTCGATTTCAAAGTCGGATCCTCTTCATTTATATCTTGAGGCTGCCTCCTGGGTAGGAACTCCCTATCGGAGTGGCGGAACCTCTAAGCGCGGAGCCGATTGTTCCGGATTTACCTACTCTCTCTATCAAAATATTTACCGGAAAGCATTATCTCGTAACTCGGCAGAGATGTATAGTCGGGATTGTATACGAATACGTCGAAAGAGTAAGTTGAAAGCAGGAGATCTGGTTTTTTTCAGGACAGGCAGCCAAAAGCAAATCAATCATGTAGGAGTCTATCTTAAAAACAATTATTTTATCCATTCGGCTACCAGAGGAGGAGTACAGGTAAACAGCCTGAATGAACCTTATTATCAGCGTACCTATTATCGTTCGGGACGCGTCAGATAATATTTGGCCGGAGGGAAAAGTAAATGATATCCGATTCAAACAGAATTTCTTATTCGTTGTTTTATTCTTGATGACATATCATTAGTAAACACTTATAAATAGATTCAAATGAAAGAGTTCTGGCTTTGGGATGTACCTGCAAAAGAAGAACAAAGGGCTATCGCCAATTTGTTTTTGCGGATTTTTGTCGGATTTGTAATGTTGACACATGGTTTCCTTAAAATAGTTGATTTTTCTACTCTATCAACGAATTTTTTTGATCCATTGGGTATTGGTATCGTGCCCTCATTGATTCTAAGTATTTTTGCGGAGGTGGTTTGTTCTTTTTTGTTGATTTTAGGATTGCTGACCCGCCCGGCGGCATTGATATTAGTGGTAAATATGACGGTTGCCGCTTTTTTGGTTCATTCTGAAACTGCATTTGCGCAAAAAGAACTGGCCTTGATGTATTGGGCTATTTATATTGTAATAACAGTAATCGGGGGTGGCCGTTATTCGTTAGACGGCGTTTTATTTGCCCGAAAACAACTTGTTAAAAATACATGTAAGATTAATATGAGTCCTTTTGACCGGATTATCCGATTGTATATCGCTTTTGTATTATGGTATTTTATTTTGGCCGGGATCGTACATGGAGCAGTTGCTATTATACTCCTTATATTATCAATTCCGTTAATGGTTACCAGTTTTTGGGGATATTGCCATATGTATTCAATGGTAGGGAAAAAATGTAAGCAGAAATAAATCTTATTTGTATATCCTTTAATGTTTAATATCAAAGTCAAATATGCCATTCAGATCCCTTTTGTCGGGCATCTTAGCTTTGGATGAGTGATGGCGATTTGATTTTTTAATAATCGGAAAGAACCTATGGATAATTATTCTCCATGGGTTCTTTTTCTATTTAATAGCCTAATCATATCATATTGGCAGAGTGGGCTGCATTCGAATAATTATTTCGATTAAAAGAAATCAGAGTATAACTGACTGATCGTGAATGAAAAGGTATTTTAATAAGGATTGATGTTAAAAATTCCTCCATTTAATACACGGTGGATATTGGAAAAAATCACTATTTTGCAAACTCAAAGAAAACTTTGCATACAATTAATACATTTTTTATTTCGATAAATCGACATTTATGAATTCACAAAACAATATGCCCGAACTACTGCCTATTCATCCTGAAATTGAAAATAAAATTTCAAAAGAAGCTGTTGAGTCTTTTCAGAAGATGATATTTACTCCTGAAACAGAGATAACAGAAGAATTGGTGCAGAATATCCATACGTTATTAAATACCGCGAAAGAGGTTTTCGGAGAAGATAATTTTAGCGAGCCGTTGAATTATCTTGCTGCGACACGTCATGGATTACGTGAGGAAGATCTGGCGGCATTGCTGGGTAATGACTGGAATAAGCAGGAATTCTTAACCCTTACTACTTGTTTCGGTTTTCCGTTAGTGGGGAATATGGATAACATCTTATTTGTTCCTTCACCTCACTTGCGAGGTATTATTTTTAGCGCGTTGAGCCCGAAAGAGCAAATTAGTTTTCATGACGATATTGCATTCCATTTGCTAAAGTTGCCTGTTGAGGATCCGGTAAGAAATAGCGAGAGTATGTTTCATTTATTGCAATCAAACCGTATTCCGGAAGCGGCCTCTTTCTTTGGTAAATCGCAAGACAGCTCATTGGCGGCTTCGGCAGATATCGTAGGAAGCTGTTTTGTTAGCGGCGAAGCGGGCGAAGAGGTTATCAAAGCCCTGTTGGCATATGACGGCGAAGAGCGATTTGACCTATATCGACGTCTTATCAATGAAGTATTTGTTTCTTTGACACAAAATACCGCTCCTGAGAATTCTGAGAAATTTATCTCGCTGATCGAACAGCAGATAATGGGCGTAATGGGCGAAAAAAATACGATCGATAATATACAACTTCTCGGTTTAGTCGGTTTGCGTATTGCGTCTGTTAAGCTGCGCAAAAACGACTTGGACGAGGTGAAACGCTATTTTGATAATTCGATCGGTTTGTTGGATCGCTTAATGGCTCAGAACCCTCCGGCAGATGCGTTCCGCTGGGAAAACTGCGATGCTATCTTTAATATGGGTATGATCTGTCTTGATATGCGCCAGCCGAAAGCGGCAGAACATTGTTTTGACATTGCTTTTGATATTCTGGAACAAAAATTAAAAACAGAAGCGGAAGATTCAGAGCGTAAATTGTATGTTGCTTCATGGTATGTAACAATTTGCCGTGTATGTCAGCAAATTAATGATAAAGAAGCCGGAAAGAAATATTTTGCGCGGGGAAAACAGCTTTTACAATATGCATTAAAAACGAAAGCTGCTTTTGCGGCGAAAAATCCGTCTATTGTTGCTGCACAGCATGATTTAATGGTGATGTATAATGATTTCGGAGATTTATGTCATGAAAATGATTTACGGGAAGAAGCTCAGGCTGCTTATGAAAATGCATTGATCATCAGCGAACGCCTGGCTACGAATTATCCAGAAGCAATTGAAATGCAGATCTTACCAAGTGTTACTTTTGACCGTTTAGGGAAAATGAATCTGGATCTGAATGATTTGAAAAAAGCACAGGATAATTTCCAGTTGTCACTTGATTTGCGTAAAAAATTAGCTGCCAAATATCCGCAAGATTTACGTCTTTTGCATGATTTGGCCGGTGCTTATCATAATTTGGCCGGTTTATATGTAAATGCCGCCGATAAATCTCCGGCAGAAGAGTATCTGATCGGACAGCATGCCGCTCTTCGTAAAGTATTTGAAGCACAGCCAACGGCCGAGCCTGCAATTATCAGCTTATTGGATTCTATTTTTGCCTTGGGTGATTTCTATTTTATAACAGAATCATGGAAAAAGGCCCTTGAAACTTATGAAGAGGCACAAAAAGCGATTCAGCCGTTATTGGGTAAACAGGTTAGCGAACATGTTTTAAATCGTATTGCCGGTATTCATTATAAATCCGGAATGACTCAGATCAAATTGAAAGAGGATGGCGCAGGGCGTCATAACATATCGGTTGCTTCTGAATTGTGGAAACAGCTTTCTGATGCTACAAAAAATCCGCTGTATAAAGAACAACTGGATAAAGCTCAAGAACTATTGAATGGTTTTAATTGATAAACAATAAAATTAATCTCCATCAGTAAGGGAAATAAGTTCCGTTACGGATGGAGATTTTTTTATGTAATACAAGGAAATTCAAATGAGATACGATTTCGATGAAGTGATTGACCGTAGTGGAACGGATGCTCTTAAAGTTGAAGCATTGGCTTCCCGCTGGGGGCGGACAGATCTGATCCCTTTATGGGTTGCCGATATGGAGTTTAAAACACCTCCTTTCATCATGAATGCCATTCGGAAGAGATGTGAAAATGAAATCCTGGGATATACTTCCCGACCGGAAGAATGGTATGACGCGATTATAGACTGGACCGTTGAGCGGACCGGCTACCAACCGGCAAAGGAAGAGATTTTATATACTCCCGGAATTGTACCGGGATTGGCATTTGCAGTCTTGAGTCTGACCCGGGAAGGAGACCGTATTATGATTCAGCCTCCCGTTTACCATCCTTTTGCCTTTGTGATTAATAATAACCGGCGTATTGTTGTCAATAATCCGCTCCGATTGGAGCACGGTGAGTATCATTTTGACCGGGCCGGTTTTCGAAAAGAGGTTGAAGGGTGCAAAATGTTTATTTTATGTAATCCGCATAATCCGGGCGGGAAGGTATGGACGAAGGAGGAGTTGCTTTATATTGCTGAGACTTGTGCCGAGCTGGGCGTAATTGTTGTGTCGGACGAGATTCATACAGACCTGACCTTGCCTCCGCATCACTCTTATCTATTCTCTTCTGTTTCTGAAAAGGCGCGTCTTAACAGTGTTGTTTTCCGTTCGTCGAGTAAGGCCTTCAATATGCCGGGGCTGGCAAGTGCCTATTGTTTTGTTGCGGATGAAGCATTGCGTGCCAGACTGAAAGCTTATATTGACGGAAATGAGTTAGGCGAAGGACATGTCTTTGCTTATTCCGGAGTGATTGCGGCGTATCGGAACGGATCTGATTGGTTAGGGCAAATGTTAGCCTATATAAAGTTGAATATGGAATTTTTGGATGCGTATCTGAAAGAACATATGCCTGCGATAAAGGCTGTGCTGCCTCAGGCCTCTTACCTGGTGTTTCTGGATTGTCGGGATTTACAGCTGTCTCAATCCGAACTGATCGACTTCTTTGTAGACAAAGCGCATCTGGCCCTGAATGATGGCGAAATATTCGGAAAAGAGGGAATCGGGTTTATGCGAATGAACGTGGCATGCCCGCGCAGCATGCTTGCGTTAGCTCTTCAGCAACTAAAACAGGCATACGAACAGATGCCGGACAGAAGATTACATTTGTAAATATAATTGAACAGATTCATGGATAAAAAGAGCTATGAGGTACAGGTACTGCATACACCTTATGAAAAGCAGGATTGCTACGGCGCCTTGAGTATGCCGATATATCAGAGTGTGGCATATGATTTTGAATCGGCGGAAGCCATGGAAGAGGCATTCTGCGGCAGAAGTGCGGATTATGCTTATTCACGTATTTCTAATCCTACCGTACAACATTTTGAAGAGCGTATCCGCCGTATTACGGGAGCATATAGTGTTACGGCTCTGAATTCGGGCATGGCTGCAATTAGTAATGCGTTGCTTTGTGTTACCTGGGCCGGATGTAATATTGTTACATCTTCTCATCTTTTTGGAAATACCTGGTCGTTTATGGTAAATACGCTGGGGGCATACGACGTAGAGATCCGTTTTTTCGACTTGTCGGATCCGGATGCCCTTCGCCTGTATATTGATGAAAATACGGCAGTCGTTTTTTTAGAAGCGATTACAAATCCGCAATTGGAGGTAGTTGATCTGGAAATGGTTTCGGGTATTGCTCACCAGGCGGGAGTACCGGTTATGGTGGATTCTACGATTGTGCCATTTCCTTATTTCAAAGGATGTGATTTTGGTATCGATATAGAGGTGATCTCCAGTACGAAATATATTTCGGGAGGAGCAACTTCTTTAGGGGGGATCATATTGGATATGGGCAACTTCGATTGGGCAAAATCTCCGCGATTGGGAAAAGTTGAGAGTGCTTCTTCAAAAGAGGCCTTTACGTATAAACTAAGAAAGGAGATACACCGTAATCTGGGGGCTTATATGACACCTCAGGTTGCGTATATGCAAACGCTCGGGTTAGAAACATTGATGTTGCGGTTTGAACGTCAGGCTACGACCTGCCTTCACCTTGCCCAAAAATTGTGTGTGTTATCCGCGATTGAACGTGTTAATTATCCCGGCCTGGAGGAGAACCCTTTTTATGAATTGAGTAATAAGCAATTTAACCGTTTACCGGGAGCAATGTTAACTTTTGACTTGTCTTCGCGTGAAGCTTGTTTTAAAATGATGAATCGTTTGCAGCTGATTCGAAGAGCTACAAATCTTTTCGATAATAAATCGTTAGCTATTCATCCGGCCAGTACAATTTACGGCGGTTTTGATGAGGATCAGCGTATTGCGATGGATATTAGCCAAAAGACAATCCGTTTGTCTGTTGGCCTTGAAAGTGCGGATGAATTGTTTGAAGATATCCGCAATGCGGTTTTATAAAACAATCCATCCGTACCAACTCTGAATGATGATTCTATTCGTATATTTTTCGTATCTCCCGACAAGGATTTCCATATGCCAACGTCATGGGAGATACGTCTTTTGTAACAACACTGCCGGCGCCGATAACAGCTCCGTCTCCGATTGTAACTCCGGGTAGAATAACCGTATTTCCGCCAATCCAGACATTGTCTCCGATGGATACGGGAAGTGCCCGCATTATACCGGCATTCCGTTCTTCGTATTTCAGGTGATGATGGATGGTAAATATACTGACATTCGGGCCGATGAAGACATGATCTCCGATTTTTACCGTAGCTTCATCCAAAATAACAAGGTTGAAATTACCCAGAAAGTGATCGCCAATCTCAATATTGCCATAATCACAATTGAATGGGCTATGAATAATAAAGCTGGCTCCCGTTTTTCGAAATAGTTTCCGGATTATCGTATCACGTTCCTCTTTTTTGCTGCGGGGGAGATGATTAAATTCAAATAACAGATCTGCCGTCCGGGTCAGATGCCGGGCCACTTCATCACTAAAGCCGTTAAACCATTCTCCATTTTCCGGTATATTCATCCTGAATTATTTTTTATTATCCGAAAATACTTAGAGAGAATCCTTTTTCTAATACATCTTTCGCATATTCTTTTGCCCCGAACAAGGACAGATCGCGGTAATTGCCACATTGGATCTCGTTGGCGGCAGGCACCTCCTCGGCATTCAGAATACGAGACAAAGCAGCTTCGAGCGCATGCTTAATTTCGGCCGGTTCGCGGTCTCCCCATACCGTCAGATAAAATCCGGTACGACATCCCATTGGAGACAGGTCGATCACCCCGGCTAAATCTGCCCGCAATTCATGAGCCAGGAGGTGTTCAAGGCCGTGCATAGCGGCTGTCCCGAATGCTTCTTTATTAGGCTGCAGGAAACGCACATCGAATTTGGTTACCTGATCACCTTTTTCTCCGGTCTGTACGCAACATTTTCTGATATAAGGCGCTTTCACCAAACGGTGGTCTAGTTCAAAGCTTTCTACTTTTTCCATATTATTCTTTTATTTAATGGGATATTTTTTCGTTTACACGCAAAAATAATCAATTTACGAATGTGCCCAATACATGTTTTTCTAAAAACTGCCGGAAAGGAGCTTCCCATTGGTTGGCATGTCTCAGACGGCCTTCGTCGGTTGTTTCATCCAATAAGATTCCGTCTGAGATCGAGATGATCGGCATGGAAGCATCCCGCAACTCTTCAAGGCCTGTATAAACGGCATTCAGCGAGGGGCAATGCGGATTATCATGACGATATGCATAAAATGCAAATCCGGTGTCAGAAAACTCAATCAGGGTGTATTTATTCATACGCATCATGATGGCCGATTTAGAGGCCGAGCGTCCGCCCAGTACCTGGAACCGTGTTTCCAGAAAGTTGGCAACCCGGTGGTCTTGCCGCAGTACCTGCAACATCCCGCTTGTCCCGATTACCCGGAAATGGGTAATCGTTTTTGAATAATCAAGCCAAAAAGCTTTTCGGCGCTCATCTGTTATACACACTTCAAAGAATACCGAAATAAACTGAGCCGTAATCCATCCGTTGAGGATGATCCGCGCTTCTTCTGTCTCGGCTTTTTCTTGTTCTGTAAAGGTTGTGGGCGGCATCCAAAAAGCTTCGAAAGCAGGGTCTCCGATGCGGGAGAAAGCCAGTCTTTTGACTTCTTCCCGAAGTGAGTCGTCGGGATCCTGATGAAGCTCAAGGATCATCTTACTAAGAATTCGTTTTGCCGTAGTCTTAGAAGGATGTATTTCGAGAATACGAAAAATTTGATGATAGCGGGTTTCCCGGTTCTCTTCGCCTTTTTCGAAGTAAACACTCAGAATTTGAGAAAAGTACTCGTACTCAAGCCAGCGCCGGGGCAATCCCAGATATTCTGGTGCCAGGAGCGGCCCGATTCCGTTACTGAATAGTTCTTGTCCCAGTTCAAATGCACCCGAATCTTTTTCATAAAAGCGCAGATGTTGTTGTAATCGTAGTATGCTGTGCCGGTTACCTTTATATTCGGATATTTTTTGTAGAATAAATGTTCGCAGGTAATTGAATGCATTTCTGTTTTCACATTCCCAGCTTTGGATCATAGAGCTGAATAATCCGATGATATATGAATCTTTCCAGTTTTTGTCTAAATGCGTTAAGAGGGCTTGTGTTTCTCCTTCATCTTCAATAATCAGCGGGTATCCGTCATAATAAAAAGCCGGACAATAGGAGAGGCGGCGCATTAAGGTTCGATCACTCAGTGACTCTTCCAGGTCGCCGTTGCGATAAGCTGCTTTAAACTTTAAAAAAGCGATCCGGATATTGCGGTCCGGTTGCATTTCGCGTTCTACATGCTGATCAATAATTGTATCCAGTATCTCTTTTTGCTCAGCCAGTTCCTGGTGCATATCGGCAGAGATCAATTCATCGGCCGCATTTTTGAGTGCGTCAAAGCTAAAATGAAAGCCTGCTAATTTTAATGAGTTTGTATGAGATGGATTCATATAACACTTTTAATGGAGATTTAAGATGCGTTCGATCTGACGTTCGGCATTTGTACGAATGCGGAATTCTACCCGGCGGGAAGCTTGTTTATTTTCATTTCCCTGTTTATCCAGGATCGGTTTGCTGGAAGAAAGTCCGTTTGCAGTTAGTCGTTTTTGTACCCAATCGCGTTCCGCTACCGGCGGAAGTTGTTGCATCGAGTATTCCAGCGTACTGCGTGTACGATCCTGCGATAATTTCATGTTATAATAATAATCGCCATTACTATCCGTATGTCCTTCTATTCTGATTTCTTCAATATTATCTTTAAAGTCAGAACGCGTCAACACCTCAATGTATTTAGGGAAAAAGTCGGCCAGAATTTTTTTAAACTCAGGTTTGATATTACTCTGATTGTTATCAAATAACATGCCCGGTTCCGTAAATCGAACCACCAGTTCGGTAGAATCAATTTCTGCCTGCCAGGAAGTCAGACTATCCCGGAAGGTTACATGAAGCTCGTCGTATATATTTTTCTTTACTTCATTATAACGTGCCGCAACGGTTAGTTGATCGTCATACTGATTCTGTAAATTCAATAAGGTGGCAGCCAGCAGTAGTACAAAAAGAAGCAGGAGTGATGCCATCAAATCGCCGATCGACAGTCCGAAAGAACTGTCTGATCCGTTTTCTTCAAACTCGTTCTTTTTCATTTATCTTTTTATTTTACTAAGCATTTCATTTAATTCTTCTAATAGATCCGCCTGTTTTGAAGATTCTGAGGCCAATGATGACGTTGCAGATGTAAGATGTTGAGTAAATTCACTCAGATAAGATCGGATGCTGCTTCCTACAGTACCCTGATATTGTACCAGTCCTTCTTCA
>JAVWBH010000043.1:0-1067 GCA_036649595.1 Bacteroidales bacterium | reverse complement strand
GCAGACTTAGGCGGATACTTTCAAATCGTGTTTCATTTTCACGCGCATTTTCTGCTGAAATATGAACCAGGGAAGTGATCTCGCTTACCACTTTCGCATTCTCTTTCAGATAGCTTTCGCATAAGCTGCCAAAGCTCTCCTGGGATATCAGGAAGGTATCAGACGAACGGCGCATGGAAGTGCTAAACTCTCTCATGGCAGAGCATGAAGCGGCAACATCCTCCTGGATTCCGCTGATCTGACCGATAGAAACTTCTACTTTTCTGTTAACAGACTCCATTCGTTGAATTGATTCGGCAAAATTGCGAAGCATCAGTTCTGTATGTCGTACGGTTTCCACTTGTTGGCCGAGCGAGCTGTTTGACAGCGCGCCCAGTAATTCGCGCAAATTGCCGAATGTAACATCCAGGTTTGCAGAAAGAGTCTCCATGCGGGTTGGCAATTCGGCCATGTTCTGGCCCGCAGAGTTCAATACTTTGGCCAGTTCATCTAACTCGGATAAAGCAGAGCTGGACATTGTCTGACGGAAGTCTTCCATCATAACACCCAATGCCTGTTTCAACTCTTCGACAATACGTACGGTCATTTCAGTAGCCGGATCTTTCAGGTCTTTTCCTAAACGAACGATTTCTTCGCGTAACTCTTGTAAGGCTTGGATTACCGGACTATTCGACTGATTGGATATCTCTGTCAGCTGATGGTGTATTTCGGCGATATCGTTGCGCATGCCGGCTATCTGGCGGGCGATCGATATTTGTTTATTATCTTCTTCAATACTGAAGTAGCGGGCAAAAATAGACTCTTGTTCGCGCAGAGCCATCAGGCGTTCTTCTCGCGGAGTCATTTTGTATTTTTTGTCGAGCAATGAGGTCTGGGCGTGTACGGCCAGGCTCAGTCTGTTTAGCTGTTGTTTTTCTACATAGGTCAGAATCAGCGAAAGCAACATTCCCCAGATAGAAGTGGCAAATGCAGATCCCATACCCGAAAGAAGCATTTGGATACTTGATTTGATCGTTTCTGTAGTATCTGTATCGAAATCACTGATCCCCATTGTCAGACCGGTAAAT
>JAVWBH010000042.1:0-13053 GCA_036649595.1 Bacteroidales bacterium | reverse complement strand
AGAGTGTGTAAGAGAGATGCGGGCTCGTGCAAATGCCATTGATTCGGTCGAATTTTATAGAGATCATGCTCCCGCCCTTCCTTTCAATTTTGCAAAAACAACCGGGTTTCCGGAAATGCGAAAATCACCGTATAATAATTTCCCAGAGTGGTATTGGCGTAAATATCGTTGGACATACGGACAGTTGGTTTCATTGGTAGATGATCATATCGGCCATATTCTGGATGCACTCGACCGTAATCCGCAACTGAAAAAGAATACCATCATCGTATTTACTTCCGATCATGGCGAAATGCAAGGAGCTCATCAAACTGTTACTAAAAACCTGCCGTATGATGAGTGTCAACGGGTTCCGTTTATTTTTAGTGGCCCGGGTATTTTAAAAGGGAAAAGAGATAATTCTCTGGTTTGTAATGGGACGGATTTATTACCTACTTTATGTAGTTTGGCACAGATTGAAGCTCCGGTTGAAGCCGACGGGCTTTCGCTTGCGGATGCTATAAGAGGGAAAGCGGAAGCTCCACAGCGGGAGTCGCTTTATCTTGAAGGCGACGGATTCTTGAATATAGTCAGTGGGAATGATAAATATACCCTTTTTGATGGTAAGCAGAATGGCGAAATGTTGATTGATATAAAAAGTGATCGCGGAGAACTGAATAATATAGCCATCGAATTTTGTGGTAAAACCAAACGGTTAAAACAACAGATTCTTTCGGTAGATCGTAAAGAACAGAAAAGCTCTGGTAAAAAAAACGGAAACGGAAAGAAGAACAGGGAGGAAAAAAGAAGTCGGTAAGAAGATGTTTGGTTATGGATAAGGATATCTTGGTGAAGACCAGGATTCCTATAAAACAAAGAATCGATGAACTCATCACTGTGGTTCATCGATTCTTTCTGTATCTTTTTGATTCGATAATTATTCGCCCCGGTCAAATAATCGTTTTTTTGCCAGCGATTCGAATTCAGTGCCCGGACGCCCGTAATTAGCATACGGATGAATGGCAATCCCTCCTCGCGGAGTAAAGATGCCGGTTACTTCGATGTATTTCGGGTCCATTAGCTTAACAAGATCTTTCATGATCAGGTTTACACAATCTTCATGAAATCCGCCATGATTGCGAAAGCTGAAAAGATAAAGTTTCAGACTTTTGCTTTCAACCATTTTTACATCCGGAATATAGCTGATGATGATATTGGCAAAATCAGGCTGGCCGGTAATCGGGCAAAGGCTTGTGAATTCAGGGCAAGTGAATTTTACCCAATAGTCATTCTCTGTATGTTTATTAATAAATGCTTCCAGTACTTCGGGGGCATAATCTTGTTTGTATTCTGTTTTTCTTCCCAACAAACTCAGGGATTCTTCTGGTGAATGCATACATGTAAAGGTTTAGAAATCTTGTAATTTAAGTACGTTGTAAGAGATGTTTTTATCATAAACATCACTTCCGTCCCATTTTTTGACCAAATTCACGACACGAATAGTCACCGGTAAGATGATAATTTCGTAAAGTGTTTTCAGCGCAGCCTGAGATGCGATCAGGATTAGCAATTCATTAAACGGTACGATTCCCGCAAAAGCGATCGGAAAGAAAATAAGAGAATCGGCCGATTCGCCAATCAGAGTTGAGGCGATGGCACGATAACCAAAACCTTTTCCTTTGGATGCGACTTTCATTTTACTCATCACATACGCATTCAGGAATGATCCCACTAAAAAGGCAATGAAACTGGCGATAGCGATCCGGACGGTAGCTCCGAATACAGTCGCAAAAGCTTCCTGACCTTCATAATAGGGCGCACTTGGCAAGGCAATGGCAACTTGTGCAATTCCCACGGCAAAAAAGTTCATAATGAAACCTGCCCAAATGATAAGGCGCGCTTTCTTATATCCCCATACTTCGGCGATACAATCATTCAGAATGTAAGCGATTGGAAAAATGATCAGACCTGCTGTGGCCTGAATAGGACCGATCTGGATAAGTTTGCTTTCCAGAAAGTTGGCGAGAATAAGGCATACGCAAAAGAGTATGCCGGTGACCATAAAGGGCACACTGACTTGTTTTTTCATAAATTCTTGTTTTTTACGTGGTTGACCAAGCACACGGGGATCTGTTATCCGCACGATAATCAAGATGATCCCGAGGAATAGTTCTGCAAAAGTACGCTGTTTTCTGAACTTAGACAATAGGGGAGCGTTGTAAATCTGTATCTCTTCCAGAATTATTTATGCACAAAATTCAGATTAGTGTGCTGGATTTTGCACACAAGTATTATATTTGTGCCGATTTTAAATATTGAAAACAAACAAATGAAGAAATTAAGCTTATTATCAATTGCAGCTCTGATGAGCGGGGCTGTATTTGCTGAGGGATATCAGGTAAATTTATTAAGCGCAAAGCAAGCCGGTATGGGGCATGTCGGAGTAGCAATGAAACTAGGTGCGGAAAGCATGCATTTTAATCCTGCGGGGATGGCCTTCATGGAAGGAACGATGGATTTTTCGGCCGGTGTTTCAGGAATTATGGCAAAAGCAACCTATCAGAACGGCGACTACAAACATTCTACAGATAACGATATCAGTACGCCGATGTATGCGTATGCCGCTTTTCGCATTTATGATAATCTGAAAGCCGGTATTTCAGTAACGACTCCTTACGGAAGTAGTCTGAACTGGGGTAAAGACTGGAAAGGTGCTACTCTGGTGCAGGATATTTCTTTGCAGTCATTCTCTTTTCAGCCTACTCTGGCATGGAAAATAACAGATAACTTCTCAATCGGAGCAGGTGCGATGATCTATTACGGAAACTTCTCTTTGTCGAGAGCTTTGCTGCCGGCCGGAACGCTGGTTCCTCTTCCCGGCTTCGGCCCTGCCTATGCTGATGTGATTCCGGTATCTGCAACATTAAAAGGAAACTCATCTATCCGCGCCGGATTTAATGTAGGCGCGATGTGGGATATCAACGACAAATTTACGTTAGGTGCTTCTTATCGCTCGAAAGTAGATATGAAAGTGAAAAAAGGGGATGCCGAACTGACTTACGCTAATGAAACCGTGAAAAAAATATTAGGTGCATTAGTGCCACCGTTGGATCAGGGTACTTTCTCTGCATCTTTGCCTCTTCCTGCAAACCTGACAGCAGGGGTTAACTACAAGCCAACGACGAAATTGCAATTGTCATTCGATTTGCAAACTGTATTCTGGAGCACTTATGAAGAGCTGAACGTGAAGTTTACAGAAAACGTGCTGAACGGCTATAGTATCGATGCGGTTAAAAATTACAAGAATACAATTATTGCGCGCGTCGGCGGACAGTATGCTTTGACAGAACGTTTTGATCTGCGTGCCGGTGTTTATTTCGACCAGTCACCTATCCGCAAAGACAATTACAATCCGGAAACTCCGGGTATGAATAAAATCGGTACTTCGGTAGGATTCAGTTTCCGCCCTTTCACCGGATTCTCGATCGATTTCTCGGCACTTTATATTGCCGGCCTGAGCCGTGACGGTTCTTATCCGACAGGTAAGGATACTACCTTCTCAGGACATTATTCTACAACTGCTTTTGCACCGACATTGGGATTGTCATATTCTTTCTGATGTTTTCGCATAATATCCAGTAAGATAGGAAGATGATCGCTGAAGCCTCCTTCATGCTTGTACCCATAATAAGTGCGGAGCGGGCGTAACCCGAACATCTTTGTATCTTCGGTGAGCAGAAAGGGAGCCTCAAATACACGATAGTGGCCGATAAAAGGATCGGAGTGGGTATTTAATAAATCACCACTTACAAAAAACTGATCCAGATATCCCCATTCGCCGTTGTATTTGTGGCTCCCTTTTTCTTTTGGCAACCTGCTCATCAGGTTATAGAGCGTATCTCTGGCCGGATGCTTACCGGGGCGGCGTAAATGAAGGGTTTCCCGTTGTACTTTATCCATCGGGTAATCATTGAAATCTCCCATAACCAATAGCAATGGTTTTGTCCGTATCGAAAAAAGAGAATCAGTAACGGCCTTCAGTTTTTTATTGGCAGCCAAACGGGCGGGACGGGATTTTTTCTCGCCGCCTGAACGGGATGGAAAATGACAAACAAAAACATCCAGTGTATCTTTTCCGGCAATTTCTCCGCTAACCTGCAGGATATCACGGGTAGGCCTGAATCCATCCGGGACCCGGATACGATGGTGTCGGCTGATAATCGGGCGAAAGAGATTTCGTTTATAGAGTAATGCCACGTTAATACCCCGCTCATCCGGCGATTTTGTGATAAAGTAGCGGTATCCCGACTCGCGCAACGGGGTTAAGCGGAAAAGGTCGGTCATCACACTGTCATTTTCCACTTCGCATAACCCGATCAGTGCAGGAACAACTCCTTCACCTGCAGCCATAATTAATTTGGATAATTGAATCAGCTTCTGCCGATAACGATAAAAGGTCCAGTGACGGGGCGAATCCGGTAAAAATTCATTGTCATTTTTTAAGGTGTCGTCGCGGTAATCGAACAGATTTTCGGTGTTATAAAATAAAACACGAAAAGGCGGTTCAGCCTGTATTTGCATGACTCCGAACAATAATAAAAAAAGGAGTAAAAATAGATTTTTCATCTGTTTTTACTCCTTTAACAAATTGATGGACAAATAGTTTGTTTTTATTCGCCGATCCACTGATATGCACCCAGATCTACCGCATCCGGTGTTCGCAGGTTATTCATCAAATCCAGTGGGAATTCATTGGCAAAAGCCGGATTTCCGGCATTCCGTACCGGCGATACAGAGTCCGGACGGAAATCAAAGAGATATTCTTTCTCGTTGACAGCCTTGAACTCCGGATTTTTATCCCAAATAGAATTCAAAAAGTTTTCATCATCTTCCCCTTTCGCTTTGATCAGGCAATGATCAAATAAGTGACTGAAATTTACCGGATCATTTCCCGCCTTTTGATATTCATCCAGATTCACTTCAACGGATCGTTTTCCCCAGATGATACAGTTATTAAATTCTGCCCGCTCTAAAGAAAGAGGTACTGCATTCCCTTTCGGGTCGCGCATGTAGTTTGACAGATAAAGAGCACTTTCCGAAATAACTCCGAAAGGGTATAAGTTAGCAATGGTACAATGAGTAAACCGATAATTGCCTCCCTGTAAATAAATCAGCGCGCCTCCGGCATTTGAAAATTCGCAATTAGCAGCTTCTATGCGCGCATTGACGGCTTTCAAAAGTTCTGCTTTCGAGTTTTTTAAGATACAGGATTCGAGTCTGATTTTTTCCCGGTCTGTATTTGTTGAGTCAATACGCAGTCCAAAAGAGGTGCCCCGTATATTTGTATGGGTTAGTTTGTTTTCAAAACTTTCCGGTCCGATCTCTATGCCTCCCCATTGGCCGGCCATCTGGTCATATGCCAGGTTGTGAAATAATTTGTCGGTTCTGTTGCCGCGCAGAATAACCGGATTCCCGATTTCTCCGTTTGCCGTCAGGCCTCCTTCTACTCTGATTCGTGCTTTATCATGCATAAAAAGACGAGTTCCCGCTTCAAGGGTCAGGCGGCATCCCGGGTTGATATGAAGCGAATCATATATCAGAAACGGTTTCGTTTTGCTTAGTACCGTATCTTGCCCGATCACTTTTCCGCGCCATATAATCGCGTCTTGTCCGTATGCCTCGAGTATAATTTGCTGGCGGATACCATTATAGTTCAATTCCAGAATATCCTCCGTACGTACCGGCTCATCCTGATTTGTCGGGTTCACTTTTACCTCAATAAAGATGTACAGCGAATCTTTTCGGCTGATTTCCACTTGCTCAAACCGGGTTCCTTTCATTCCGTCTACATTGATGCCAAACCCCGAATTACCGGCGTTCTTTAATTCGATCGACTCAATGTTTATCGCTCTCTTATGCGTATTATATATCATAAACTGAGTTGTCGAAGAGCCGATCGTCGTAAAGACCGTATCAAACCGAACGGTGTCAGCCGAAAACGTTAACCGGTCGTTCGGATTGGAGGTAAACTCTTCATCCAGGCATCCGGTCAATAAGGAAGAAGTGATCAGGAAAACTAAAAACGAAAAAATAAATCGCATGCCATCTCATTTTAAAATTGGAAGTCAAAGATAAAACGAAAGGACTGGTTTCTTATTGTGATTCCGGATAAGAATTAATCAAACTCAAAACCGGTAGCTAACCTGAGCACCCATATTGAACGGATCGATCGGATTAATATAGCCCCCGCGGTAATACGAACTGTAGCCGTCAGCATTTGTAATGTTGTTGAAGAATACATTCACGCCAAAGCGGGTATGTTGGTAACCGATTTTTGCATTCACGGTTGTAAAGGCAGCCATATCAAAAGGTTTGATTCCCGGCTGTGTATTTGCATGGGTGGCTTTTAAAGAGTAGTCATTCACCGGACGAGCTCCTGTATAGAATGCCCCCATTCCAAAAGTAAGACCTTTAAGTACGCCGCGGTCCAACATATAATTGATCCATCCGTTAGCAGTATGCTTGGGAGCATTCATCGGGCGCGACCCTTCGGCATAAGCCGGTGAGTTACGGTATTGGGCATCCAGATAAGCATAACCCAGAATCACCTCAAGGTTAGAAAGAATACGGCCGGTGATCTCCGTTTCGATACCCCGGCGGCGCAATTCGCCTGCTTTTCCATACCGGTTGGTTGATACCCAATTGTCATCGTAAATCAGATAAGACAGATTTGAGTTGCGGATCTGAAAGAAAGTCAGATTAAACCGTAAGCGGTCATTTAACCAATCGGACTTGATCCCTGTTTCAAATTGTTGTGCCACAGAAGCACCGATCGGCGATCCGTCTTCCATCAGGTTGGCCGAAGAACGTAAGTCTGTTGAATTGGTGTAAGAAGCAAACAAATTGAGTCCTTTTACCGGTGTAACGATGATACCTGCCATTGGATTGAAGGCATCCCCGGTAATGGTTTCGGCCGATGTTCCCGTGTAGCTGGTTCCGTAGCTATAACGCAACCCCCATACTGCTTTCAGATATTGGTTGAATGTAATTACATCTTGTACCATAATACCATAGCTGTAGTCGGTCGTTGTTTCCGGATCTTTTGCCGTCATCGTCATTCCGGCCGGCAACGTGTTGCTGATCGGCTGCAAAACATCGATCGTATCTACCACAATCGAATTATAAGAGGTAGTAGAGGTTGCCGTGCGGCGGAAATCCATACCGAGCTGGAAGGTATGTTTCAATTTCCATGTATATACGTCGCGGCCTACGAAGTCAATTTGCAGGGCGTTGTTGTTATCCTTTGATGTTGAGCGTGTAAGAGAACGGCTTCGCAAATGATAGTCGCCTGTTTTCTTTACATCTTTCAACGTAGAAAGAGCAGCTCCGGTATTGTCTTTATCCAGGATCGAGCCGAAAAAGCCCACCCGGATATTGAAGTTGTCGTTCAGCCGGCGATTAAAGCGGGCCGAATAGGTAAGATTATCCGTGTATAGCCGATCGGTAGAGAAACCGGTAAACTTATCGTGCGGCATTTTATATAAAGCATTTACGCTGTCGGCAGCCAGGTTGACCGTACCGCGATCGGGAGTGCGGGAGTCATGCAGGTAATCCATCTCAAAAGTAAATGTAGTCATATCGTTCGGGCGCCATTCAAATGACGGATTGATATAAATACGGTCTTTCGAAACATGAGCGCGGTAGTTGTCGGCACGTTCATAAGCCCCGTTTAAGCGGAAAGCTACCGTACCGTTTTTGTCTAATATATTCTGATAGTCGAAAGTGGGGCGAACTTGTCCCCAGCTACCCACGCGCAGGCTGATTTCTCCGGCTTTAATGAACTTGGGTGTTTTGGTAGCGATGTTGATAACACCTCCGCCGCTGCCCAGGTCGGACGCGATCCCTTGTGTAATCGCCGCCGATCCTTTGATCATCTGAATCGACTCTACCCCCTGCATGTCAGTCAGGAATCCTTGTCCGCGGAAATTGGAATTTACCTTTACTCCGTTTTTCAGCGTGGGGATACCGCGGTATCCACGGGCAGAAAGCGATTCGCTGGCGCCTCCATAAGTGGCGAATGTTGAAACTCCGACTACATTCTTGGCGGCATCCGAAAGGTTGAGCGCACCTTGCTGTGTAATCAGTTTGTCCGAAATGACAGAAATGCTTTGAATCTGTTCGCTGGGGCGGAGCGGCATCCGCGAAATATCATCCAGTTTTCTTTGTGGTATATAACGAGCGCCAAATACTTCGACTTCTCCCAGATCGGATGCTGTAAGAATCGTGTCATTTCCGACTACCTGAGTGAAAAGTCGATTTTCAGTTGCCCCGGATTTCTCTGTTTCTTTACCGGCGAAAGCCTGAAAAGGCATCGTGCTTAAAAATCCCAGAAATAGTGTTGATGTAAATTTGTGCATATGTGATTTGCTTTATTTTCCGAATGCAAAGTTGCCCCGAAAATAAATAGCCGGCAATCCCAATAAATAGGGGAAATAGAGGGCTGATATCCCCTATAATGGGGAATAATAAACGAAACTTACTTTTAATCCGAATAAAGGCCCGAAAAGAGTGCCTCCCGAAAGATTTAAATATTTATTTTTACACGATTAATATGCTTATTTACTAATTGTTATTTTCTTAACCAGTCCTCATGATAAGACTTCTTCAGATTTTTTGCATCATGTGCCTGTTCGGTTTTCAGAAGGCAGATGCGAATACTCTAAAAACACAGCTTCAACAGGAAGAAAAAACAGTCTATTTTATTACGTCTTATAATGATAATAACGAATGGTCCCGCCGGGTTCGTTCGGAATTGTCTTCTCAGTTTCGGAAGTCAGATCTTCTTGTCAATATGAGAAGTATCTATTTATGTGTAAATACATTCGATAAAGAAGCCAGAAAACAGATTTTATTATCTTATCTGAATGGCGTAAAAGAGAAAATAGATCTTCTGGTGGTCAGTGATTATGGCGCAACGGAAAGTGTTTTTTCTTTAACCGAAGAGGAGCGAAAAAATATCCCTGTTGTTTTTGTATCCGAGTATGATCTGAAAAATCTTCCGCGCAATCGAGGCAATATCACAGGGGGGATTGCACGGATAGCATTTGAAGAAACTTTTTTGGAGGCGAAGCGAATGTTTCCCAATGCCGCCCATGTTTACGTATGGGCCGACAAAACCCCGGTAGGTCGTTATTATCTGCGAGAGGCTAAGCAGCAGTTGGCAAAATATGAAAAAGAGATATCAATTGAATATGGCGTAAACGCACTCAATAAGGAAAGCTTTCTGGAGCAGGCGTATGAGTTGCCATACGATTCTTTTGTGCTTTTTTGTACGTGGCAGCAGGATGATTCTCGTCAGTATCATAATCCCGAATATTTCTATCCGTTGTTAAATGAGTCGGCACAGGTGCCGATGTTTGCGCTGGTTGATAATCTGCTGAGGAGCGGATTTGTGGGAGGCCATGTGGTATCCCCAAAGAAATACGGAGAAGTGGCAGCTAAAAAGGCAATCGCCATTCTCAACGGAAAATCGCCCGAAGATATTCCGATCGAAGTTATCGGTAATACGCTGGTTCTTAATCAGCGCGTAATGAAAAAATGGAATCTTCCCGAGCCTCTTTTATCGCGTAATGCCCGAATCGTAAACTGGGAGGTTCCGTCGCATAAAGCATTCCGTAATAAAGTGAAAGGGGTAAAAATAGCTCTGTCGGCAATGGTATTGGTGATGTTGCTCCTTTTTATTCTTTACTGGCAACGCCGGAAGCGATTGAAAGAATCGTTGTTTAGAGAAACGGTATTACGACAGACAAAAGAGAAGTTGCGATTTAAGTCGGAAGTACTTTCAGATACGATTTCTACTCTGAGAGAGGGATTCCTGATTTTGAACTGTGAAATGATTATTTTAGAGTGTAATGATATTTTCTGTAGTCTGGTAGAAAATGACCGCGAGAATATTATCGGGGAGCATATTGATGATGTGTTCGGGTTGGCCGATATTGATGGCCTTACGCCGATATTCGAAGATATTTTAGAGGGAAGGGTCAGCAGGAAAACCATTTCTCCGACCTTTCTTGTTTCTCATAAGGGGGTATCTCGCTATATTGAAGGCTTCGCTCTGCCGTTGACCGGTAAAGGGGGCGATTCTCAGGGCGCAATTCTTTTGCTGTATGATGTGCTCGATGAGTTGCGACAACAAAAAATAAGGTCGGTGTCACTACATACGCTCAATGCCTATACCTGGTTTTATGACGTAAATCAGGATAACTTTATTTTCGGCGACAGCTTTTTGCAGACGGGTGCGGATGTTGATGAGATAAAGAGTTTCGGTAAATTTGTGGAGAAGGTGCATCCGCAAGATAAGGTGCGTTTCGATCAATTTTTCAAAAATGTAATTCAGCATAAGCAACCGGAGTTTTCTATTACATTCCAGGTTGACTTTAAAGGAAACGGCGAATACGAGTGGCGAGAGTGTCGCGGGATAACAGAATCGACCCAACTGGGCAATCAGGAGATCATTTATCTGTATGGGCTCGACCTTAATATCACAAATCAGAAAAAGGTAGAGAAAGATCTGATCCGGGCAAAAAACAAGGCTGAATCTGCGAATCAACTTAAATCGGCATTTTTGGCAAATATGAGTCATGAGATCCGCACGCCGCTTAATGCCATTGTTGGTTTTTGCGAACTGTTGACTTCTGCCGATTGTAATCCGGAACAGAAAGAGGAATACGGAAGAGTGATCATGGATAATAACGAGTTGCTGTTAAAGCTCATTAATGATATTCTGGATCTGTCGAAGATCGAATCGGGGCTGATGGATTTTACATTGACTCAATTTGATTTATCCGAATTCATTCAAAATACGAAACTGATGTTTGAGCACAAGGTTCCTTCGGGGGTACATTTGGAGGTTCAAAATCAATATCCTCATTACAGGGTGGTAATGGACAAGGAGAAGTTAAGCCAGGTGGTCAATAATTTTGTGAATAATGCAATTAAATTTACTGCCGACGGGTCGATTACGATCGGATATAAGATTGTCGATAACAGGTTGGAACTCTTCGTGTCGGATACGGGAATGGGTATCAAACATGTAAATCAGAAAAAGATATTTGAACGGTTTGAGAAGCTAAATTCTCATACGCCGGGCACCGGGTTGGGGCTTGCGATCTGTAAAGCGATCGTGGATGCTGCGGGGGGCCAGATAGATGTCGTTTCTGAATATGGGCAAGGTACTACTTTTCTGTTTAGAATACCCCTTAAACTCATTGGGGTAACTGAGTCTTTGGCTCAGGCGGAAAAACCGCAACTGGTTTCTGTAGATAATCTGGTTAATTAAAATAGGAGATCAACTATTATTTTCTAAATAGTGGGGTTCGCAACCTCTCCGTTGAGTCCGGTTTTAGCTCGCGCGGAAACCGGCTTTAGCTCGCGGAAGCGTTGATGCGTTTCCGCGCGAGCTAAAGCCGGGCTCAGTGCAAGCGCAGAGCGGTCTCCGCGCACGGTTTTTCAAACAGGGTATAGGAACTTCTTAAACAGAGTAAGGGAGCTTAAAATAAGCCACTTGCAACCCAACAGTAAAACTTGCTTTTATCTTTTCAAAACAAGAAGGACTGCTTCATTTTGGCATCTCCGCCTTTAGATCTAAACATGTAAGATCAGAGCCCGGACAATATCTTTCGGAGAGGGCATTCTATCAGAAACAGGCTCAATTCATTAAAATAATCCCCCCAGAATCAGTAAACTCAATTATCATGAAACAAATATTTTATTTATTGCTTTTGGTGTTTTCAACGTCTTGTACTCTGATTGTACGGGAGATACCGAAGGACAAAGACAAAGCGGTGGGTAGTGACTACCGTCTTTTTCAGGGAACACCAGCCTGGAGTCTTGCCAAGGCGGTGTGGGATCAGAATACAGGAAGGATCGGCCGGATAGTACGGCAGGATTCCTCTCTGGTAAATTACCAGGAAGAGAGATACGGGCAAACACTGATTTTTATGGCGATACAACGGGGCCATTTCAAATCGGTGAAGGCGCTGGTTGATAACGGAGCCGATATTAATATACGGGATTCTTATGACGGCAGGACTCCGCTGATAGAGGCGTGTAAATTTAATCCGAATCCGGAATGCGTAAAGCTGCTGATTGAGCATGGAGCGGACGTTAACGCAAGAGAGACGGAAAAAGGAATGTATACCTATCACGCGTATAATACTCCCCTCTCGACAGCAGTTCGATACAGCAGCGCTTACGAGGTAAGATTAGATGTGGTAAAGCTTCTGGTTAACCACGGAGCGGACATCAATTATATGGTCGGGGATAGCCTCACTATTTTAGATCGTGCACTGATTGCCGAAAATTATGATATTGTGCTTTATTTGCTTAAAGAAGGTGCGGAATATAGATATGCAGAAACATGGAGTTATGCAAACGGTAATAAATACACGATTCTTCGTATTCTGGATTATTTAAGAATGAGTCTCTTTGAGTTGGACTCGGAAGAATATAAAGAGAAAATGGAAGTAGTAGCCTATTTAAAAGAGAGAGGGCTTGATTACTTCTCTGCGCCTATACCAGATCGAATGTTAAAAAGAATAAATAAGAGATATCCCGATCAGGTAGCGGAATATTTGAAGAGATATTAGGGTGCATTACTCTCCCCTAATTTAGAGAACAGAATTAACCATACAGCTATATTTTACGTCTCTCCTCGGAGAAAGACCTCTTTTCAAGTAGATAAGATAAATTGGGAGTAGAATTCCATTCGCTATTCGATTGATAGGTAGGAAAATGAAAGTAGGAAGAAAACTTTCATTTTCTTCCTACTTGATTATGCGTTCTTCAAAATCGCCAATAGGTGATTGTAGAATTTTTCTACCGCAGGGATATGTAGTTTTTCATCCGGCGAATGTACACCGCGCATGGTCGGACCAAAAGAGATCATATCCAGTCCCGGATATTTCTTGAGGAATAATCCGCATTCCAATCCGGCATGGATTGCTTTGATTGCAGGAGTTACACCATAAAGGTCTTCGTATGTTTTTACCGCGGTTTTCATGATTTCCGAATTCA
>JAVWBH010000041.1:0-13112 GCA_036649595.1 Bacteroidales bacterium | reverse complement strand
CACAGAATAATCTGAATATCGATTCAAGAAAAGGGGATCAGATTCAGGAGGTAAACTGACTATTTGTTGGATACCTCTTGGAATATCCTCACCCAGTCTGTTTTGCCTTCTTTGTATCCGAGGCGAATGATGACTGTATTTTTATCCCAATTAACATATAAAAACTGTCCTAATAAACCTTTGGCAAAAATTTCATGATTGGATACGTTGCGCCAAAATAAATTATAATCCCAACCATCTTGAAGGCTGGTATTTTTATTTCGGATAGTACGTGTAAAAAGAATCCATTCGGGGGATATTAGTTTCCGACCGTTGTATGTACCATTATGCAGGTAAAGGCAACCAAATTTCAACAAGTCAAAAGCCGACATGTTGAGGCCGCAAAAACCACGAGCGGTCAACGAACGAGAGGAGTCATAACTCCAGCTTCCTTTGTGTTGCATTCCCAGATTGTTCCATAATTTTTCTTTAAAATACGTGATAACAGAGATGCCGGTGGCACCCTCCAATACTTCGGACAACAACTGGGCAGAAGCATTTGAATAAGTATAAGTGCCCACCCGAAGTGGGTCCTTTTCAATATGGCCTAATAAAGCGGGTAGATTTCTGCCATAATAGAGCCGTACCAATAAAATAAACTTTTCGTCAATGCCAGCCCGCATATCCATCAGATCGATGATCCGGGTATTAGAAAACAAAGGATAACGATTTCCAAGATAACGACCAACCGAGTCTTCAATCGAATGAATCAAGTTTTCCTCAACAGCAATTCCCACTAGAGCGGATAATACCGATTTTGTGATTGAAAAAAGATCTGTCTGCTCATTTTGATCAACACCTTTTTCGAAATAGGAAAAACGAATTGTATCCTCTTTCAGAATCAAGAATGCGCGTGTTTTGGTCTTATCAAAAAAATCATTAGTCAAGAAGGAATAGGTAGTTGTATCCAGACGCTCCGCAATCTGAGTCTGATCGAATTTGAGTGCGGGAGATAATGTACAAAGAGGGTAGCGATTCATATCTCCTATGCCAGGTCCGCGACTTGTTATGGCTTTAAAATAAACACATCCCGAAAACAAAGTAAGGGTAAGAAGAAGTAAAAAAATAGGTTTAGGACGATAAAACTTTTCTTTCATAAAAAAATGGAGTTTGCTATAAAAACAAACTCCATCAAATCAGTGTTCGCAAAAATTGGATGCTATTTGCTTGAATCTTTCCAGTGCTTCATAAAAGCGAGCAAAGAGCCGGCCCAGAAATTCCGTAAACCGAAACCTTTCGGTTTTCCGTCGAGCTCATGGGCATAGATCAGCTTTCCAGTGGATAAATCAAAATAACAGCCATAGAAATAGCCTTTTGATTTTGTTTTATTTAATTCGGTAGCGATGATAATCAATCCATATCCTTCTTGAGCGCCAAATTGATATCCGGAAATAATTTCCTGCAACTGGGCTTCAGTCAATCGGGATATCTCTTGGTTTGTAAACGTCATATCGGGCTTGCTTTCAGCATTATGGTTATTTACCTGCTCGAAATTAGCTTCCGATACAATTACCTGACAATCAAAATATTTTGAGAGATCGTATTTTGAAGGTTCCAACAACAATAAGTTATTAATGCCACGAAATGCTTCCAGAAACGCTTCCGGCGATTCGGTCGCACCGATTATTTTACACTCCGTAAAATCGACCCCATAAAAGGTAACACTTTTAATATCGACAGAATCTCTCTGTGCAAAAAGAGATACCGATAATAAAAGGCACAAAATACAAGACAAACATTTTTTCATAATACAATCCTCTTTTGATTAACAAGTATTTATCGAAAATTAATAATTTATATTGAATCAACCTTCTAATTACCATTTTTGTTCGCGTAGATCCTTAAATTTTAACACCTTACGACTCATTGGTGGTTTTTGGAGCTTATCAATTAAATCAATTGGTTCGAATAGAATGGAGGGGGCAACTCGAACTTTCGAACGGAACACATCTTTGATACGTTTTTCAAACTCTTCCGTTTTATTGTGCGAACCGATCTTAATGACGATCTCATCCGTACCGATCTGATTGGTGTACACTTCGATAATGTAGTTATGAACCTCATGCATCGTATCTAGGATATCATATAGAGCTGGTGGATAAAGCGTTGTGCCCTTATATTTGATCATTTGCCCTTTCCGGCCCAACAAAGGGCTTAGCCGAATAGTATTCCGTCCACATGCACATGGCATAGCATCGTATTTGCACACATCGCCGGTTTTGAAACGAAGAAGAGGCATTCCCCGCACACCCAACGTAGTGATGGTTACTTCGCCATATTCGCCTGGAGCAACCGGCTTATCGTCGAGCCCTAAAAACTCAACAATAATCAGATCAGGTGGTAAATGACCACCGGCAAACTGGCCACACTCGGTAAAAGAACTCTGCATTTCGGTCGACGCATAGGTAGAATGTAATTGGAGCGAGCCCCATTTCTCCTGTATTTTTTGTCCGAGCGTATTCAAGGTCATATCCTGATTCCGCAGCGATTCGCCAATACAGATAGCTCGTTTGAGTGAACATTGGGTATGATCGATTCCATTTTGCTCGGCATATTCGATCAGCTTAAGCAAGAAAGAAGGCACTGCTACACAAGCGGTAGACTGGATTCGCCGAATTGTATCCCACTGCAATTCCGGGATACCATTACCCACTCTGACACTTCCGCATCCAAGTTCGCGTGCCCCCATGAAGTAGGCAAGCCCCGCCATAAACCGGCGGTCAATGGTGGTCATGAGTTGTAAAATATCATTTTTTGTACAGCCTGCCGTTGAGAAAGAAAGATATTCGTTGTATGCCAATCGATCAAGATCGCCCGATGTGAGGGCAAACAATACTGGTTCGCCCAATGTGCCTGATGTGGTAACATAATCTATAATCTCAGAAGCAGACACACAAATAAAATCAGCATTCCGTTTTTGAAGATCATCCTTTGTAACCGGAGGTATAGTGGTAAGATCTTCTAATGTGCGGATTGAAGTGATATCGATTCCATTTTTGGCAAACAATTCTCGGTAAAAGGGAGAATGAGCCTGCAGATATATCAATTCTTCTTGCAGACGCATCTCTTGATATGCTTTTATCTCTGCCGGAGAGAGGTATTGGACACTGTCGTTTTTAGGGAACATAAGATATTAACGTTTTAATTTTTTATTGAGATGTTTGAGTTCCCGCAAAGAAGGAACCTCGCACCCGACAGCTTTCGACCAATAATAATAGGCTTGCTCTTTCTCGGCACGCGAATCAAAATAATCGCCCAATAAGGTATAAACATAATAGTGATTGGGATTGCTTCGGATGAAAGCAGCTATGAAATCGGAATTGAGCATTTCGCCGGAACGAATCGCTTTTTTTATTTGCAGACAAGAGGCCCGGTAATAACACACCTGCGGATAATCGTGCTTAAGAAACATCGAATCGGCTGGAATGGAGAGCGCCTGTTCATGAATGGGGGACGAGAAATCAGTTAGCCCAAATATTTTATTCAGGTCATAACAGATATATGCCCCATCCTGCCATGGTGCGGTAGAAACCCACATCTGTAAGCGATCGGGGTTAAAGATAACCGAATGGTGGGCAATGCTCTGATTGATTGCTTTTTCGTTGGCCAACCCGATGTGCCGATTATGCAGGCCTGTCCGGTTACGCAGAATGTCGGCACTCTTCAAGGCAGTTAGTGGAAATGCGTTGTGGAGCAACTCTGTCATGCGGTCGAACCGGTATTTGCTATCGCTCATTTCAATATTTTTAAGGTTTTCCGGGTCATTGCGAAACGCTTCCGACTGGTAATGATTTGTAGATACGAGCCAATCGGCAGGAGATTCATAAAGGGCGATTTTCTGTGGTGTTTTTTCAATGAGCACCGCTTTTTTTTCGGAAGCAGATCCGATCAGCAATGATTCCGAAACAAATGTCTTTCGGCTTTGGGCGATCTGATATGCTTCATCGACCGTAGCTGCATATTGCAGAATCTCGCGGGCAAGCAGAGAGATCGGTAAAGCACCGGTTAACGGAGGCGTGCCTTTTGCGGCATTCAGGGTGATTGTAATACCATTTTCATTCATTCCGGAAAGCACACCGATCATTCCTGCCCAGCCAATCGAAACATACCGGTAGCCATGATCGGGATTTACAAAAGAAATGAGTTTGTTTTCGGCAAACTCATCGCCCACGTAAAAGTCGAAATTACGGCCTACAATCAAGGTTGAATCAGCCGAAGCTGTGCCCCATGCGGCAAATGAACTACACCCTACCAGCATATAATCTTGCATTGTATGCCCGATATCATGGGCTGCGTGATAGTTGAGTTGTCGCTCATAAGGCGTACCGATCTGATCGAACTCATCTGTACAAAAAAGCGATAGTGCATAAATTTCGCGTCGGAACTCTTCGGGTACCAGGTTTCCGAAATTACGGTTGAATATAATCGTAAAGAAACGGAGAAAGCGCAGATAACTGTCGGACGGTATGATTTCGCGTATTTGCCGCACAAATACACTTTCTTGATAATAGAGCAGATCCCGGGCTAGAATACCTTGTGCTGCACCGATCTGTTCGGGCGATCCTTCGAGCCTGATTTCCCATAGTCCGAACTCATTTTTACGCAACATACCGCCTTGACAGAAAGCATATCCGTCGGCAGTGTGCTTTTGAAGCCCTGTTACATCCGCACCAATTGCGGGTACTCCCATATCAGCTTGCCAAAACAGAATGGTCAAAAAGCAGATAAAAGAAAATATTAAAAGAAATATTGATCCGAAGATCCACTTTATGTATTTCATTGTATTATGCATTTCCTATTTTTTTAGCAAGGTATTCTGCCCCTATTAATTCACTGCAGGTAACTGCAGAGGTGATTGTACAACCTAAAACTCCGTGAAGGTTTATATTCTGTCCGGTGAGCAAAAGGTTTTCAACTTTGGTTTTTACGGGCAACAAGGTGGTTAATGGATTAAGGCTGTTTTTTACAATGCCATAAGCCGAGCCGTCGGGAATCCCGGTATAATCGCGGTAAGTGAGCGGAGTGGCAGTATGCACACTCTCAATAGCTTGTGTGATGCCCGGTATGAGCCGCTCCATGATTCGAATTATCTTATCCGCTTTGGTTTGTTTGAAAGCCCGGTAATCGTTGCCACGACCCCCTACTCGCGTATCCAACCAAGGAGAAAGCTCGTCGAGTGTCATTGGTGTAAGGATACAGATGACACGTGCATAATCCGGAGATTCGGAAGCGGGTTGCATACTCACGAAAACAGAAGCCGGCTCCATTCCTTCGGCTGTTAAGATAGGCGACCAAGCATCCTCGACTGTATAGTAAAACGTATTTTTATTTTGATACCGAACCGACTGCGGTTTTAAAATAAGATGAACGCTAAACATGCCATAAGTATTCTTTAGCGAGTTGATACGCGAAAGATACGCTTTCCGGATAAACGGCTGTTTATCCATCAAGCAGTAGGTAACCTTCGGATGGAGCGCTGAAATAACCTGTTTTCCGAAAAACAACTCTTCGCCATTAACTTCGACCGATTCGATTTTTGAATCCTTTACAAACAGATGGGTTACCTCTTTATTGGTAAATACGTCCCCTCCATTTGCCCGTATCTGCTCAGCGAGTGCATCGGCAAGTTGCTGAGTCCCATCTTCTAGCCGGTACGCTCCGGTTATATTGGAATGATTAATCATGGCATGCTGATATAAAGATGTAACCCCTCTGATCCCACCATAAAGCGTAACCGTGCCTGCCAATACCAATCGAAGCCGTTCGTCTTGTGTAATCGAGTCAATGAAACCAGAACCGGACGCACCCATATATTCCATCCCCAATTCGGATATTTTTCCCGCCCGGAGATTTTCTACATCAATTAACCTACCTATTTTTTGAATCGTATGGCAATATTGCTCAATTCCGTTTCGCTCATTCGGAAAATAGTCGCACAACTGATTTTGGAACAGATCATATTTCATCGCATACGCATAAGACTGATCGCCAATCCGAATTTCATCAAAACAAGCATCGTCGAGCCGACGCAAAGAGATTTTATCTAGAATACCAAAGTATTTGAAATATTGATTGAGCGGTTGCCCCTCATCCATGCTTCCAAAGTAATGAATACCAGTATCTAGAATCTGGCCTCTGCGTTTGAAGGATTGAAGACAGCCTCCGATAATCGCATGTTTTTCAAGCACACAAACCCGGAATCCCTCTTTACTCAGCATTACGGCTGTAGTAAGGCCTCCCAATCCAGACCCGATCACGATTACATCATATTGTGTCATTATCTTTATTTTTTTGAGTCAATAAGAAAAACGTATTCGAAGTAAATCGGTCGTTTGTAACTTTCTCAACGTTCAGATTCAATTTATCAGCAAGTTGCATCATCCATTCGGCCGAAAAAAAATGGAGCGCCCCCGTAGTCTTGTTAAATCCGGTAATTCGGGTAGACCATTTTTCGCTCAGTTGGGTGAGCTTATGTTTTTCTCTTTTATCCATATCACCATCACGAATGATGATCAAACCACCAGGGGCTAGATTTTCTGCACATGCGGTTATTAACGTTTCGCGCGAATGGCTGTCTATATAATGGAGCATATCATTCATAATAAATACATCTGCCGACTGATAGGGATACCTGACCGCATCGCCACAGACAAACTGCATTCGCACGTTATCTTTGAGGAAGCTATGGTTTGCTACTTCAATTTTATCGCAATCGTAATCAATTCCGAGAATAGTTCTCTCTTTGGAATAAAGCGATAGCATTAAAGAGAGTGGAGCGTAGCCACACCCAATGTCGACGATAGATGCATTTCGCGGAATAATCGTATTTAGGAAGCGATAACGGTCTTCCATCAATATTTTCACCCGCATGTACCATTCCAAAACAGGACCTTTATAGATATAATTCTTCATCAGCGTATTCATAAAATACGGATTATCGGGCGATCGGTAGATCGCATCCATATGGGCGTACTCTTGCTGCATGTATTGACGCACTATTTTTGCCTGGTCTCTTAAAGAGTATTGACGCATCGGATCAGCAGGGGTAATACGTGGCAAAATCTGCGTAACAGTTTCTCCACGCTTGATATAAAACGCATGATTTTTGGCTGAAATAAGTCCATTGCCCCAGAAGAGTAGGGGTACGATATCTAAATTCAATTCGGATGCAAGTAAAAATGCACCTTTATGAAAACGCTTGATTTCGCAATCAACCGACCGGGTACCTTCGGGAAAAATTAAGACTGAATATCCGTCATGGATACGTTGGCGAACTTTTGCGAGCAACATTTCAGGGCCCTCTTCTGCATGGAGGAATCCGCAATGACGCACGAGACGACCGAAGATTGGCGATTTCCAAACCCAAGTATTGGTAACAACTACGATTTTCGGAGTCAAACTAAGCGCCAACAACAAATCTATAAAAGACTGATGGTTCGCTATAATGATAGCCGGTTTTTCAAATTTCTCATCCAAACATCCTATCCACTTAAAACGTACGGATAAAACGAGTTTTAGAAACAAACGCACATAGCCGTTCATAGCCTTCAAAAGAAAAGCTACGCGTTGCTTTTTGGCTACCGGAAATAAATAAAGAAGAAGCTGGTAAACCTGCAGAACAAAACACCCGATTGTGAAAAATAAAAACGAATATACCGTATTCAAGAATGAAGCGAATGTAAAAGGAGCACCCCCTTTTTTAGTCTGACCGCTAATAAAAAACTTGAAAAGCACAGGTTGCACAGTATAAGAGATTATCACCACCGCACTGATACCCAATAATGAGATAACAGCCAATGATTTTATAGCCGGATGTTTGGCAAAAACTAGTACCCCCATCCCAACTATAATCATAATTGTCGAGAAGAAAATAGCCGTTTTATGTACTGCAAGCATCTTTTTACCAGTACGGTACTCACTGAGTAAACCATCCATAATGAATATACTGAAATCATCGCCTATCCCAAATATAAAAGTTGACAAGATAATGTTGACAATATTAAACTCTATTCCAAACAATGCCATTAATCCTAAAATAATGATCCAGCTCAACGACATCGGCACAAAAGCCAAAACGGCCAACTCTACACGTCCATAGGAGATCAGAAGAGCAAGAAAAATCAGAACAGATGAAACACCTAAAATTGTATAAAAATCCTTATTGACCGATCGCGCCATCTTACTGATAAAATAAGAACGGTCTACAATACCTAAGTGCGGCTCTTTATCCAATAACACGTAAATCTCTTCTTTTTTTTCATCAGGAACTGATACCTGAGATATCAACAATGTAAGACCTTCTGCCTTGTTCATCCAATCGGAAAATAGAGCTGCAGAATCCATCGAAGCGGGACGAAGATCTATCTCTAAAAAATCACGATTAAGCAATGTTTTAAGAGGGGCAAAAGCAGAGTCATTGAAGCCTACTTTTTGGGCAGAGAGATCAATCATCCGTATCGCATCCGCCTTTTTCTGTGGAGTCCAGTATTCATTCCAAATAGCAATGCGCTGACGTTGAAGATCGGATGGGAGTAAAAAGTCCGCAGCTGTAACGAATCGGTCAATTTGTCCATTTTTATGTATTTCTTTCAATATTTCAGCAATACGTCGATAACCAGAGAGAGCCGAATCGGGTTCGGCTGCAGCAGAGATGAAAAGAATACTTTTCATTTCGCCGGAAGAGATTTCAGAGACCTTCTTTTCTGCTCGCTGAAGGTGTTCCGGCTCATAATTGAGACGCATCATGTCGTAATTAAATGACACATCGTTAAAATAGAACAGACAAATACCCGTTAATCCGATAAGACTACATACAATCCATTTTTTTCTGTCATAAGAATAAGAGGTGATCCGCTCGATATAAGCCATTAGCCGACTAGAATCTTTTTTGCTCCGCGTACCTAAAAAATGAGGCAGAAAGATCAGGCAGAAAAGCGTAGTACCAATCAGTAACAAAGCGGAAAACAAGCCGAAATCACGCAATAACGGAGAGGTAGTAAATAGAAGCCCTAGAAAAGCACCTATCGTAGTAAAGCTACCTATTGTGAGTGGATAAGCAAGCTCCTCGATTACTGTTCTGACATCTTTTGAATGCTGATTATGGGAAAGTACATGAATTGAATAACTTAGGGCAATCCCCATGATCGCTGATCCCGCCCCAATAGCAATAGACGATATTTCTCCTTTCGTCAGCGAGATGATTGCCAAAGCAAACAGTGCCCCGAATACGACCGGTAACAGAACGAGAAATACGGTTCGCTTCTGTCGGAATGCCAGCATGATAAAAATAATAATCAACACAAGCGCAATATTAAGCGTAACCATAGTATCTCTTTTAATCTGCCTTGCATTATATACCGCAATACTGGATCCACCAAAATAGTCGATAGCAGCCCTTCCTTCCGACTGTTTTCCGACTTGATCAATAGCGTCTTCAATTGCATCAATCAGCCGTTCATTTTCACTCGAAGCAGAACTGCTGATAGCGGGATCAATAAAGAGAAGTAATGTTTTAAGATCTTTCGCAAAAATATGACTTTCGTAAAGCTCATAATTCGAGAACTGATTGAATTGCTGCAACTTCGACAACGTTTTGCCTCCCATTCCAATCGGATCCCGTACGATTACGTTTTTAAGCGCGATGCCCATAGGAGAAACCATATAATCATAGTTTTTCTTCATGAGACCATCTATCGCCTGCTGATTCATCACGGAGTCGATTCGCAAATAATCGGCCTGATCCAAATAAACTGGCAGATGATTATAGATAAAGTCGATGGTATTCTGTATTTTATCCTCATCGATGGTTGTAATCAGCGTATGCAACAAAGACGAGTCAAACCGTTGTAACAATGCCGTCTCAAACGATTCGGCATATGCGATCAATTCCTCCGGGTCATCCAACATGGTATCTGAGGCCGAAACCATCACAATGATACGGTCTTTAATTTTTAGATTTTTAAAAATCAACGCGTTGTTATGCGTTGATTCGGTATCGTCTGGAAAAAAAGAGGTGATATCCTCCTGTAATTTCAATCGAGATGCAAAAAAGGCCATTAAGATAAAAGAACCAACCAAAAGAGTGTAGAACAATCCTTTTCGATTAGCAAAGAAATCATATATACGAATAAAAAAAATGCTCATAATTAAACGTTTCGGCGAGAAATAGTTAATATACTAAAGCTGAACAAAGCAGAGATACAGCCACAAACGACAGCGAGAAAAATGCTTCCTAATACATATTGAATCAGATTATATCCCACCGTCTCCCATGTAATATCCTGAAGAGAAAAATCGATTGACCGGTTTAATAAAAAAGCACCGGCTACAAAACTTCCATACAAAATAAAAGGAACCATGGGAGGGATACTGATATTGGATGATAGAACGGAGATTACTTTATTTAGCTTTAAGCTATGAGCGAGTAAACCGGCTACAATCATCTGATATCCCCATAAAGGAATAATACCACAAAAAATACCCACCCCAATTGATATGGCAATTGTCTTGTTTGAGTCTTGTGAATTAGTGAGATATTTACTCACTAATTGCCGTACGTTATGCCACGATAATTCGGTAAGAATCCGTTTGGGGTGAAAATATAAGAACGCCAATAAAACCAAAAAGGTATTTAACACGGAAATCCTTCCAAAATCGGGACCGGGCCTAAAATGAGAAATTCGCTCGCCAACCGGAGGATAATATACTTTTATGGGGATATTTTTCACTTGAATCCGCTGCCAAGATGCCCGAACGATTACTTCTACCTCAAACTCATACCGATTGGTGAAAAACCGAGTATTATTTACAAAATCGAGCGGATATAAGCGGAAACCGGATTGCGTATCCGAAAGGCGGCAACCTGTTTCTACCAGAAACCAGAAATTAGAAAAGCGGTTGGCAAAACTGTTCTTAGAAGGCATATTTTGGGCCGTAAGATTGCGCGAACCGATTAATAATGTATCAGGATTAGCTTCTATCTCATCCAGAAATACCAGCAAATCGTCGGCAAAATGCTGACCATCCGAATCAATCGTAATGGCATAGTGATATCCTTTGCGGAAAGCATGGCGCATACCGGTTCGTAACGCATATCCTTTTCCTTTATTGCAAGAATAAGAGATTACGTCTATTCCTTTAGCTGCTTTCAGCAGTTCGGCTGTCTGGTCGGTCGATCCGTCGTTGACTACTAAAATGTCATCCGTATATTGTCGTACCTGCGCTATAACCTGCATTACTGTTCTTTCATTGTTGAATGTAGGTATCAGAACGACTATGTTATTGTTGCGGAAGCGTTGCCGAATTGTTATTCGGGAGATATCTTCTGTCATCTATCTAATTTTTTTAACACCCAAGACTAATAGGTTCTTTATATCTGTTCCATTTTGGTTTTAAATTTCAATTTCATCACGTCCTTTGATAAAACCGTACCCTTTACAGAATATGCCCCCCCCTCTTTCTCTAACGAGATGGTTAGTTTTAGAAGTAAATACATGTCTTTATCCGGAAGAATCAAAGACATAAATTTAAATTCGCCAATTGAGGCATAACGGTACGGAGAGCCCAAAATCGTCGAAACGCATCTTTTTATGACCTCAATCATACAGGCGCCCGGCACTACCGGCTGCTCGGGGAAATGCCCCTCAAAGATTCGATGGTTTGTATTTAGCTCTACTTCAACGGCATGATCATTGACCTCGGATTTTAAATGTTTGATCTTAAAAATATGGTTCATCGCATTTAAATTTTAAACAATGATTCGTTAACCGGTTCATTAAACCGTTTCTGATCAAATTCGTATAGAGTGAAATCGCCCGATGGATCAATCATTTTCAGGGACGAAAGAGATAAATCGGACTTTTCAAAACACAGAATGATCTCTTTGATATATGCTTTTTTTCGTTTATGATCCATCCGAACCGTAATAAGGTACTGCGTTTCTGTTTGCGCATATTCCAATTGACTTTTAGCGCCTGCACTCACCTGTGCGATATCACCCGACATACATGCAACCAATAGGTTTTTCAACCCGCGCATCATGGGATTGGAACGGGCATCTGCCGAATTTCGCTTTCCATTGGATATGATCAGGAAATCGTCACCACTCATCACCAGTTTATCCCCTTTCGGCAATGCATATTCCAAACAAATCTTGGCCTCTTTTTTATAATAGAAACAGCCCGATGAAATGGAGGGGATTGCCAACACAGCCATCTGCTTGGTTTGTTTAAACTGACAGGAAATCGTATTCGTTTCGTCACTTTTCTCAGTCAGTTGTTGCTGCAACTTCGCCCGCTGGTCGGCGCTCAGAATGGTCTGAGAGAATAAGGCGGAATATCCGGTCAGAAATACCATTATAACTAATAATCTATACATATCATTGCATATTAAGTAATGTATCAACTCTTTCAACATCATATTTCAATTCTTTCAACATTAATAAAACGGCTTCAAGCAACACATCGCTCTGTGGCCGATTATCATGAAGCAAAAGAATGGCTCCCGGGTTTAAACGGTTTTTTATACGCGCTACCGTTTTATACATGGGTCGGTTACAAGTATCGAACGAACGGATACTCCAACCTATCACCTTGTAGTTCAATGACCGCACCGCAGCCCCAATGGTAGGATTAGTTACACCGAACGGCGGTCTGAATAATTGCGTATGGCTTCCGATGCTATTGAGGACGTGTTCTGTTTTCTGCAACTCACGCATGATGGAGTCTTTTGAAAGGAATGGAAACCAACCCTTGTGCGAATAAGAATGATTCCCAATCAGATGCCCTTCCAAAACAATCCGTTTCAGAAGATCCGGATATTGATTACCCTTTACACCGATGATAAAAAAAGTAGCCTTTACATTATATTTGTGCAACACGTCTAACACGCGGGGAGTCTGAATCGGATCAATGCCATCATCGAATGTAATGGCAATGCTACGCCGCGTGACCTTTCCCCGGCAATAGGCTTTCACATACACCCCCGAGCCAATACTGTAAGAAGCATATACGAGAAAAGAGAATATTAGGATGATTAAGCCGATCAACAACATATAATATCAGTTCTTACAGTTT